>NZ_NXBD01000036.1:0-150429 GCF_002383965.1 Campylobacter sp. 110
TATAACGACCATTTTCAAAATTTTAAAAGATATAATATACCAAAAGCACAGCTTGTAATAGCTGATATTCCTTATAATTTAGACAACAATGCTTATGCTTCATCTCCTAAATGGTATATAAATGGGGATAATAAAAATGGAAAAAGCAAAAAAGCAAACAAGGCATTTTTTGATACAGATAATGATTTTAGAGTTAGCGAATTTATGCACTTTTGTTCAAAAATGCTTATAAAAGAACCTAAAGAATGCGGTAAAAGTCCTTGCATGATTGTTTTTTGCTCTTTTGAGCAACAAGCAATGTTAATTGAAGTAGCTAAAAAATATGGCTTTAATCATTATATAAATTTGGTTTTTAGAAAACAAAGCTCATCTCAAGTTTTAAAAGCAAATATGAGAATAGTTGGAAATTGTGAATATGCTTTAATCTTATATCGTGAAAAACTTCCAAAATTTAATAATGATGGCAAGATGATTTATAACTGCATGGATTGGCAAAAAGATGAAGGTATTCCTAAAATACATCCCACACAAAAGCCTGTTAAATTGCTAGAAAGATTAATCACTATTTTTACAGATGCAGGTGATGTTGTTATAGATCCATGTGCTGGAAGTGGTAGCACTCTTTTAGCAGCTACAAATTTAAACCGCAAAGCTTATGGCTTTGAGATTAAAAAAGACTTTTTTAAAAGTGCTAATGAAATTATGTTTAAACACATAGAAAGAAGCTTATTTGCTTAAGTTAGAAAGGATAAAAAATGAAAGAATTCAAAGAATACATAAAAGCTAAAATAGCATTAGAAAAAGAGCTAGAAAATACGCAAGAAATGTTAAAGCAAACGATAAAAGAAATGTTGCTTTTAAGAAACGACAATGCTTTTAATCAAAATGCAAACGATGAGATGTTAAAAGCTATTAATAAAAATTGGAAAATAACAGCTTCGCTTGAGAGTTTAAGTGATACATTAGAAATTAAAGTGCTAGAACAAAGCACGAGCTATAATCGCTTTTGTTTTGGTGATGTTTTGATTTTAATCAGCAATTTTTTAAGCTATGAAGAGCAAAAAGCAATTATTGCAAAATTAGGCTTTGATTTAGAGAAAGGAGTATGAAATGGCAAAATTTGGTAAGATAGAAAAATTATTATCAACAAAAGAAGTAGCGGAGTATCTGGGATTTACTCCGCTAAAAATTCGCAAAATGAGAATGCGAGTAAATCAAAATAAATTTAATTTTCCTAAAGGGATTAAAATAGGTTCTACTTTTAAATATGAAAAAGCCGAAATTGATAAATGGTTGCAAACTTGCAAGGTGATTTAAAAATCCCCTGCAAGTTTTTCGATATAATCTCCCCACCACTGCATTAACTTTCTTTTTAATTCTATATTTTCACTACGATTATAAGCTTTTAAAATGGCGTTTTTTTGCTCGTGTGCTAAACACTGCTCGGCTATATCCATACTCACACCATGATCTAATTGATGTTCGTTGGCTAAACTTCTAAACATAGCACGAAAGCCATGTGCACTTTGAATACCTTTATATCCTAGTCGTTTATTGATATTACAGGTGATATTCTCGCTATTACACCCATTTTTTGAACTTCCAGCAAATATATAATCATTGACTTTCATTTTCTTTTGTTCTTTTAAAATTTTAAGCGCTTGAGAATTTAAAGTGATAATATGTTCTTTTCTCATTTTCATTTTTTCAGCTTTAATAGTCCATATAGCATTTTTTAAATCAATTTCATCCCAAGTTGCTTTTATAACATTACCGGGGCGTTGTGCAGTCAAAAGATTAAAAAGCATTAGATTTTTATGTGTTTTTTTAAGATCTGAATTTTTTAAGGCTAATATATATTCTTTAATTTTATCGTTTTCTAGTAGAGTTGGCTGATGAATTACTTTTGAAGCTTTTTTAAAAACTATGGAATTATCAATACTTGTCACAGGGTTATTTTCTACGATTTCAAGTTGCAAAGCATATTTAAAGATTTTGTTAATCCAGCCTTTAGCTTTTATAAGTGTAGGGATTTGATGCTCTATGGTTTTAAGTGTTTCGATGACATGTGAACGCTTGATGCTTTCTATATCTACATCTTTGAAATTCTTAAAAACGCCATTTTTGTATTTTAATCCTCTTTGTATTTCTTTTAGACTTAATCCATCAGCCTTACATTTTTCTAAAACTTCATCATATATATCGCCAAATTTAAGTCTTTTAGCGTTTTTTATGTTTTGTCCTTTTGCTTTTAGCTTAAAAGCATTTAAAGCGATTTCTCTAAGCTCTGCTAAGGAAAGTAACGGATACTCTCCTATTTTTATATAAGTATCATTTGCTTGTCTTATTTTAAATAATTTTTTACCACTAGGATAAATAAAAACATATAAGCCTTTTAAACTCGGATCAGCAAATTTTATAAATTTTTTATCACTTTCGCATTTAATGCTTTTTAAAAAACTATCGGTAAGTTTGTTAATTTTTGCCATTAATTTTTCTCTCTTTTTTAGTGTCTATTTTGGTGTAAAAAGTAGCCCATTTTGTAACCCATTTTTGGAAAAGTGACCCACTTTTTTAAGAACATTATAGCACATTTTGGAATATAAAAGAACGATATAGAACAAGCTTTAAAACATTTTATTATAGGCATTTGATTAATATATTAAAGCAAAATAGGGATTTGATAAAAAAGAGTAATGGTGGATTTAGCAGGACTCGAACCTGCGACCAACCGGTTATGAGCCGGTTGCTCTAACCAACTGAGCTATAAATCCGCCTTAATTTTTAAAGATAAAATTATACCTTATTTTTGCTTAAAATTATTTTATTTATTTTTATTGTCTACCCAAAAGTATCTAAAGGTAATCAAATGCTGTAAAATTCCAAAGAAAATCATAAAAATCGTAAAAGAACTTCCACCATAGCTAAAAAAAGGCAAAGGGATACCGACAACAGGCGCAAATCCTATAGTCATCGAAATATTTACCGCAGCATAAATAAAAATAAACAATGCTACGCAGTTTATGGCAACCCTAGCAAAATAATCATCCTTAAGCTTTTGATTTAAGCTTAGTAAATGAAAGATGAGTAGAGTATAAAGTAAAATCAATACAAATCCCCCCAAAAAGCCAAATCTTTCTATAAGATATGCAAAGATAAAATCACTTGTAGAGATAGGCAAAAAGTTAAAATGCGTTTGTGTAGCTTCATCTTCAGATTTTCCTATAAGGCCGCCATTGCCTATGGCTATCATGGATTGTGCAACTTGATAGCTTGGTTTTTCGGAGATAAAATCATGAATTCTTTGTTTTTGATAGGGCTTTAACAAATGCGTATAAATGATGGGAGAGCTTATGCCGATGGCGATGATGATGCTTAGCCAAATTTTATAATGCACACCCATGATAAAAAGCACACCAAAACCTACGATTAAAAGCACCATAGCACTTCCTAAATCAGGCTCTTGAGCGATCAATAAAAAAGGCAAAATGATAAAAAAACTAAGTTTTAGAAATTGTTTTAATTTATAGCCATTTTTAGGCGGTGGATCTTGATAGATGAGATAAGCAAGCATTAAAATAAAACTAGGTTTAAAAATTTCAGAAGGTTGAATGGTAAAATGAGTAAAAGGAATTTCAAGCCATCTTTTAGCACCTAACTTTTCAACACCAAAAATATCTGTACTTACAAGCAAAAAGATATTGACCCAATAAGCTATGGGTATAAGCCACATCAGTTTGCGAATGGGCAATAAAAAAAATACGCTAAATGCGGCAATTCCTACACAGGCATAGACAAATTGTTTTTCGGCTAAAAAAGCATTGGCTTCAAAGATTAAAAAAAACGAAATTAAAATAATAGGTACAAACAAAATAGGTTGCATATAATCAAAATGTGTTAAAATTCTTCTATCAGGTATAAACAAAATTTGCCTTCAATTTGTAGTATTAAAATATAATTATAAAATAAAACTCTAAATTATATAAAATTTTATAAGGAAAAAATGCAAACTTTTTTGGTTGATGAACCTTCAAGGCTCGATATTTTTTTAGCTAAAAATCTTCAGCAAAGTCGCAATCAAATAGCCTTGATGATAGAAAAAAACTGCGTTTGGGTTAATGATAAAATTCAAAATAAAAATTCATTTAAGTTAAAAGTCGGAGATAAACTTGTTTTAAATTTGCCACTTGTAGAGGAAGCTAAGCCTAAATTTGATATAGATTTTGATATAGAAATTTTATACGAAGATGAGGATTTGTTGGTTTTAAATAAACCTTCAAATTTGGTTGTTCATGGAGCAAAAAGTGTTAAAAGTGCGACTTTGGTGGATTGGCTTATAGAAAAACAATACACCCTTTCTACCTTAGGCGGAGAAGTGCGCGCAGGGCTTGTTCATAGGCTTGATAAGGAAACAAGCGGAGCTATATTGATCGCGAAAAATAATTTTACTCATCAAAAGCTTAGTGAGCAGCTTAGTGATAAAACTATGGGAAGAATTTATCTTGCGTTAATTGATTTGCCACTAAAAGAGGATAAAATTATCATAGATAAAGCTTTGATTCGATCCAGTGCTAATGCTATTAAAAAAATAGTTACAAATAGCTTTGTTAAGGGTTCTAAGGAGGCTAAAAGTGCTTTTGTTAACTTGGCAAAAAGCGAGGAAGTGAGTCTTATTGGGGCTAAGCTTTTTACGGGTAGAACGCATCAAATTAGAGCACATTTAGCTAGCATAAATCGTCATATTTTAGGAGATGAATTATATGGCTATAGGGGGAAATACGAGTGTAGGATTATGCTGCATGCGTATTTTTTGTATTTCATTCATCCTAGAAATGGAGAAAAAATATTTATCCAAGCTCCATTAATGGACGATTTTAAACAAATTTTAGAAAAAAAATTTATTTTAGGAGAGCTTAATGAAAAAATTTCACTTGAGTCTTTGCTTGGGTGCTTTGACTCTTTTATTTAGTGCTTGCAGTGTTTCGCAACTTTCTAATATGGGTTCAAATAAAGAACTTTTAGTCAATGAAAGCTTGCCAAAGATTAACAATCTTAAAAGTCTTAGTGATATTAGCAATATAGCGTTTGAATGGGATCCTTTATATGATAATATCAAGGGATTTTATTTATATCGCTCAAATGATGCAAATCCTGAATTTAAACTTGTAGGAACGATTAAAGATAAATTTCAAACGCATTATGTAGATGCTAAACTTGAGCCAAATACAAAATATTACTATATGATGAGAAGTTTTAATGATCAAGGTCATATTTCAGAAGATGGAAAGGTAATTGAAGTAAAAACTATGCCAAGATTAGAGGCTATTCCTTTTGCACAAGCTATCACCAATCTACCAAGCCGAATTAAATTGATTTGGCGTCCACATCCAGATCCAAGAGTTGCTTCTTATATCATAGAAAGAGCTAAGGCAGATGGACAAGAATTTAAAAAAATTGCCGAGGTGAAAAATCGCTTGAATGCTGAATTTATAGATGAGGATTTAAAACCTGAGGAGAGTTTTAATTATAGAATTATTGCTGTTGGATTTGATGGGGTGCAAAGCCAGCCAAGTTCTATTTTAAATTCTACAAGCAAGGCCTTACCTCCTCAAGTTGGGCATTTAAATGCGAGCTTAGATGGAGCCAATAAAGTAGTTTTGACATGGGACGCTCCTAAATACAAAGATTTTTCGTATTATAAAGTTTATTCTACAAGTTCAAGTTTTCTTCCTTACACTCTTTTGGCTAAAACCGAGCAAAATTCTTATGAAGATATAGTTGAAGGTGCTGCAAAGAGTAAATACTATAAAGTAACCATGGTAGATATAGACGGGCTTGAAAGTCCTATGCCTAAAGATGGGGTAGAGGGTAAAACTTTAGGAATTCCATCTTCTCCTAGTATTATTTTGGCTCAAAGTACGAGTGATGGTATTGATTTAGAATGGGTGGATAATGACTCAAGAGCGGTTGAATACGAAGTTAGACGCTATGGCGGTGATCAAAATGCTATTTTTAAGAGTATAAAAGAAAAAAGATTAAAAGATATTAAAGCTTTACCGGGTGTAGAATATAGCTATGAAGTGATAGCGATTGATTCTGTTGGTCTTCGTTCAGAGCCTTCAAAGAAAGTTAAGGCGAAGCAATAGTGCCAAATTTTAAAACTAGAAAACTTAAAGAAATCATTCTACCCTTTGAAAAAGATGGGGTAGAATTTGTGTGGATGGCACATAACGATAATGTGAATTTAATTTACACAAGGGTCGAGGAAGAAAGCTTTTTTCTACAGATTAAAAAAGGAGAAAATGAATTTGTAGTTAAGGTAGATAAGCATACCAAACCTTCTAAAATAGCCTATTTACATAAGGCTTTATATATTTTTAAGCAATATTTTTGCGAGGATGTTATCAGCGAGGCTTTTGGTATAAAAAATAATGCTTTAGCCGAAAAAACTCCTTTGATTGCTAATGATTTTGAAGAAGTTTTAGAAAGGCTTGAGGGAAAAATTTACATCGAAATTGGTTTTGGTTCAGGAAGACATTTGCTTTACCAAGCTAAAAACAACCCTCAAATTTTAATCCTTGGGATAGAAATTTATAATCCAGCCATCACGCAGGTAGCCAAGCTTGCACGCGCTCAAGGTATTGATAATATCTTATTAGTTCAAAGTGATGCTAGGCTTTTGTTGAGTGTTCTTCAGTCTGATTCTATAGAAAAAATTTTCCTACATTTCCCAGTTCCTTGGGATAAAAAGCCTCATCGCCGCGTTGTTTCTAAAGCATTTTGCAAAGAATGTGCAAGAGTGCTTACAACCCAAGGGGTTTTTGAGCTTAGAACAGATAGTTATGAGTATTTTGACTTTACCCTTAAGGAATTTTTAGAATTCTCATCACCGCAATTTAGCATTAGAAAAAATGAAAATTTAGAAATTTCTAGCAAGTACGAAGATAGATGGAAAAGGCAAGAAAAAGATATTTATGATCTTTGGGTGTGGAATTTAGATAAAGAAGAAAAGAATGTTTTATCAGAAGAATTTGATTTTTCAGATATACATTTAAGTAAAAATGATCTGATGCTTTTAGAGAAAAATTTTAAAAACTTTACCCTGAAAAAAGAGGATTTCTTTTTGCATTTTGAAAATATTTATAAGCAAGGGGAAAGTTTATTATTAAAAATAGCTTTTGGTGCTTTTAATAAGCCTGAGCATTGTTATTTACATATAGGAGAGGCGATTAGTTTTGTTTTTAAAGAGCCTTTTAAGATACAAGAAAATTTAAAAGCTATAAAAGAGCTTAAGAAAAGTGTTAAATTTCACTTCAATATGAAACATTTTCTTGAAAATTAAGCAAAAATAAAGCATAATTTACGAATTTTGAAATTCAAAGAGGATGGGATGTCAAATTTAATTCAAGCGCATAAACTTTCTTTAGGTTATGATGAATTGGTTATTAAAGAAGCCAGTTTCACTTTTAAAGATGATGATTTTGTTTTTATTACAGGTAAAAGTGGAAGTGGAAAAAGCACTCTTTTAAAATCTTTTTACGGGGACTTAGAACTCCTTTCAGGGGAGCTTGAAGTATGTGGATCTTCCATGCGAAAGATTGGAAATTCAGAGCTTTTAAAATTGCGTCAGCAAATTGGTATTATTTTTCAAGATTATAGACTTATACAAGAATACAGCGTAGAAAAAAATGTGATGCTTCCTCTTGTGATTAAAGGTTATAGTAAAAAAGTTTGTCATGATCAAGCAAATAAGCTTTTAAAGCATGTAAATTTGACATTTAAAGCGGATAAATTGCCCAATCAACTAAGCGGAGGAGAGCAACAAAGAGTAGCTATGGCTAGAGCTTTAGCACACAATCCTAAGCTTTTGCTTTGCGATGAACCTACAGGAAATTTAGATGAGTATTCTTCAGATATCATTTGGACACTTTTAAAATCAGCTAGAGAGCTTTTAGGTACTTGTGTTGTAGTGGTTACACATAGAATTCCGAGTAATTTAAGACTGAATTATCGTCGTTTTAATATAGAAAATGGAAATATGAATGAAATTTTTTAAAACCCACTTATCTTTGATTTTGCCTTTGCTTTTTATGATGTTTGCTTTTGAGTTTATTTTACTTACAAATGCTACTTTAAGACATTATGAAGAGCTTGTCAATAAAGATTATAATATCATCGTTGCAAGCTCTGCTGAGCTTGATAAGAATGTTATCAAAACCAAACTTTCTTCCTTTTCTAGTTTGGAGCCATTAGATCCTAAAGATTTGATAGATCGTTTAAAAAACGATATTTCTGATAAAAATTTAAAAGTTTTACGAGATTCTTTGCCTAAATTTTATAGTATCAAGCTTGATTATTTGCCTACACAAAATGAGCTTAATACCATTAAAAACCAGCTTTTAAGCATACCAAGTATTAGCAAGGTCGAGACTTTTGCTAAAACGCATGATAAGGTTTATTCTTTGCTTGTTTTGATGAAATTTGTATTTTGGTTGTTTTTATTTATCATTATCTTGCTTTCTTTTGTTTTGTTTTTAAAACAAATGAGAATTTGGCTTTTTGAACACACTGAACGCGTAGAGATTATGTGTTTGTTTGGTGCGCCTTTTTGGTTTAGATCTTTTATGCTATATAAGATTGTGGTTTTGGATTGTTTTATTGCTTTTATTATTTTATTTGTATTTTTTACACAAATTTATAATCTTTCTATAGTCCAAGATAGCCTAAAAGCGGTTGATATTATCTTGCCTCCTATTAATTTTATCGTGCATTTGGGCGTGATTTTTTTAGTGACTTTGTTTATATGTTTATTCTGTGTAAATTCGGTGATGTTTAGGGTGAAAAAATGAGAAAAATTCTAATTTTTCTTTGTTTTTTTTTATTGTCCAATGAAATGCATGCTAATGCCATTAGTGAAAAAACTAAGAATTTAGAAGAAAATAAACGCATTCAAGAGCAGGTAAATAAAAAGCTTGAAGATTTAGCCAATGATATATTAAGTGGAGAAAAGAGCTTGAAAGAGTTAAGTGCTCAAATTGAAACTCTTAATTCTCAAACTCTCAAGCTTGAAGCTCGAGCCAAGGCACAAAATAAAGACTTAAATCTACTCACAAGTCAAAACACAGATCTTTTGAAAAATAAAGCCAATATGGAAGGCAAACTTATAGCCTTGATGGCTAAGGATTTTGCCTATGATTTGCCTATACCGCAAGGTTATGTTGAAAGCAAGGAAAGTTTTATGGCTTTTGAGGTTTTGGGTGGCTTGGATAAAATTTTGCAAGATGAAATTTTTAAACTTTCTAAGGATTATGAAGATATAAGTAAATTAATCGATGATAAGCAAGAACAAATTAAAAAAATTAATGAAGATTTAAAAGATTACAATACCCAATTAGCAAAACTTCAAAATTTAAGACAAAAACAAGTCAGTGAGATTAAAAAACAAAAAACCGATCGGGCAATTTATGCTAAAAAACTTGAGAATTTGCAAGATCAGCAAGATGAATTAAGAAAAACCTTAAATCAATTAAAAATTATAGAAAGCAAGCAAGAGGATAAAAAACAAAGTCAAAAAACTGCCAGCGATAGCAAAATTGTCAATAATACTCAAAAAATTCGCCAAATTGGATCTAGCTACCAAGGAAGCTCTACTAAGCGTTATACAGGTAAAAAAACTATAGCCCCTTTAGAATCTTTTACCGTAAAACAAAAATTTGGAAATTATATCGATCCTGTTTATAATATTAAAATTTTCAATGAAAATGTTGTTTTAAGAAGCAATAAAGCCGATGCTGTAGTGAAAAGTGTTTTAGATGGAAAGATAGTTTTTGCCAAAGATACAAGTATGCTAGCAAGAGTTGTGATAGTCGAACATGATAATGGAATTCATACTATTTATGCACACTTAGATAAGATAGCACCTAATATCAAAGTCGGTAAAAATGTAAAAAAAGGTGCGGTAGTGGGTAGGATAAAAAATGATTTAACTTTTGAAGTAACACAAAAGAATTTTCATATCAATCCTTTAGAACTTATTAGTTTAAATTAGCTAATTTTAATACAATTTTCAATATAATTTCAAGTTGATTAAGGAGAAAAAATGCAAGAGAGAAAAAGAGTTTTAGTAAAATTTTCAGGAGAAGCTTTAGCCGGAGAAAATGGTTTTGGTATTGAAAATTCTATTTTAAAATTCATAGCAAATGAGATTAAAGAACTGGTTAAAAACAATATAGAAGTAGGCATAGTGATAGGGGGTGGAAATATCATTCGCGGCGTTTCAGCAGCCAAAGGCGGTCTTATCAAACGCACAAGCGGCGATCACATGGGAATGCTTGCGACTGTTATTAATGCTATTGCTATTCAAGAGGCTTTAGAAAGTTGCGGACTTGATGTGAGAGTACAAAGTGCGATTCAAATGGAAGCTTTTTGTGAAACTTATATTATGAGAAGAGCTCAAAGACATTTAGAAAAAGGTAGGGTTGTGATTTTTGCTGCAGGCACAGGAAATCCTTATTTTACAACAGATACAACAGCTATCTTAAGAGCGGTTGAAATTGATGCACAAATGGTTATTAAAGCAACAAAAGTAAACGGAGTTTATGATAAAGATCCTAATAAATTTGAAGATGCAGTATTTTTACAAACCTTAAGCTATGATGAGGCAATGCAAGATAATATTAAAGTTATGGATGATACTGCAATCGCTCTAGCTAAGGATAATTCTTTGCCTATAGTTGTATGCAATATGTTTGAAGAAGGAAATTTGCTTAAAATTATACAAGGCGATAACAGTCTTTGTTCTATAGTTAAAAATTAATCAAGGAGAACTAATGGAAAACAGAATCGAAGAAATAGCAGCTAAAGCTCTAGAAAGAATGGGAGATGATCGCTACCGTCTTTCTTTGGTTGTTGCAAAAAGAGCAGAACAATTAGCCGATGGTGCAGCACCTTTAGTGGATATTGATAAAAGTAAATTAAAATTCGCAGATATTGCTTTATATGAGATAGCAGAAAATAAAATCACTTTAGAGGGTCTAGTTGAAACCAGTCGATGAGGAATTATTGCTCGAAAAACTCATTGAAGATATTAAAAATTGTAGAGATTTAACAAGAGCAAAAGAACTTCTTTTTACCATTTGTCAGGAGGATGCTATTGTAGAAAAAGCTGTGGATTATTGCATAAAGTCCCACGAAGGTCAGGTTAGAAAAAGCGGAGAACCTTATGCAGTTCATCCCATCTTGGTTGCAAGCTTGGTTGCTTTTTTAAGTGAAAACAAAGCCACAATTTTGGCTGCGCTTTTACATGATGTGATCGAAGATACGCAATGTACCGAAGAAGAACTTAGGGATCAGTTTGGATCCGAAGTTTTAAAGCTTGTTTTAGGTCTTACAAAGATTGTAGAAATCAGAGAAGATAATCTCATTCCTTCAAAATCAAAAAAAAGTTTAACCAAATCCGCTCTTACATTTAGAAATATGCTTTTAGCAAGTATTGAAGATGTCGGGGTTTTGGTGGTAAAACTTTGCGATAGACTTCACAATATGCTAACCTTAGATGCTTTAAGAGAAGATAAGCAAAAGCGTATTAGCGAAGAAACTTTGGTCGTTTATGCACCCATAGCACATAGACTTGGAATTTCTAGTATTAAGAATTATTTAGAAGATTTAAGCTTTAAGTATTTGATGCCTGATGAGTATAAGCTTATCGATAATTATATTAATTCAAATGACCAGCAAATGCAACTAGGACTTAATGAATTTATTTCTAAAATCGAGCTTTTATTTCTTAGCAATGGCTTTAGGCAAGGAAGTTTTCAAATTCAAAAACGCATCAAGCACAGTTATTCTATCTATCTTAAAATGCAAAGAAAAGGTGTGGGTATAGAAGAGGTGCTTGATTTGCTTGGTGTACGAATTTTGGTTGAAAATGTGAGCGATTGTTATTTGGCTTTAGGGGTTTTGCATACAAATTTTAATCCCTTGGTTTCGCGTTTTAAGGACTACATAGCCTTACCAAAACAAAATGGCTATCAAACTATACATACCACTCTTTTTGATACAAAAAATATTATCGAAGCACAAATTCGTACTTTTGATATGCATAAAATCGCTGAATTTGGTATAGCTGCACATTGGAAATACAAAGAAGATGGGAGTGTTGTGGCTCCGCGACTTGATTGGCTTACTGATATTTCGATGCAAAGTACGAACAATCTTGAAAACGCAGAAGATTATAATGCTATCGAGCTTTATGAGTATGCAAAAGATAGTCTTTATGTAGAAGATGTGGCTGTTTATTCTCCAAAGGGTGAAATTTTTACTTTGCCAAGAGGAGCTACTGTGCTTGATTTTGCTTATGAGGTGCATACTAAAGTAGGACTTCATGCAAAAAGTGCTTATGTTAACCGTGTAAAAGTCCCTCTTTTAACCGAGCTTAAAAATGGAGATATAGTAAGGGTTGTAACTTCCAATGATAGGTTTTATCGTTGTTCTTGGGTTGATAGTGTGAAAACAGGAAAAGCAAAAGCGAGCATAAGAGAATTTTGTAAGCAAAAAATGAGAGAAATCAATCTTTTAAGCGCGATTAATATGTTAAGTTTTATTTTTAGTGTAGATAAAAACAAGATAGAAAATTGGATTGAAAGAGAGAATTTAGGCAGACGCATACGACAAGTAGCCAGTGATAGTGCTTATTTGAAAGATATAGTCAATGGGCTTAAAAAATACGCTAAAAAATCTTATTGGTTTGACAAATACGAAATCAAAGAACAAAAGATTGGGAATTTTTTATTGTATTCTAATCATAAAATTGCTAATGTGGATTTTGATTACTGCTGTCATCCAAAAAGAGGCGATGCTGTACTTGCATTTATCGAAAATGGAAATGCTATAGTTCATCATAAACTCTGCGATAGGGCAGATAAGATGATAGACAATAATAAAGACATGGTTTTGATTAAATGGGATTCTAATATCCCTAAATCATACAAATTAATCTTTTCTTTAGAAAATAAAAAAGGAATTTTAGCAGAGTTTTTGGCAGTTTTGGCTAAAATGCAGATTAATTTATTAACGATTAGTTTGTCAAGTGATATTAATACAGTGGTGGATTATTTTGAGATCACGATAGAAATTCCTGACAATATAAATCCTGATAATGTCCGAGATAGATTGAAGTCTTATTGTAAAATTTTAGATTTTACTTCATTAAATGACGCTTATAAAGAAGCTTAAACTAAAAGGTAGAAAATGGATATAAAAAATATACTTGCAGAAATCAAACGAGGGTGCGCAGAAATCATCGATGAGGAAAGAATTGAAAATTTGATTAAAAATTATTACGAAAAGGGAGAAAATTTTTTCGTAAAAGCAGGATTTGATCCTACAGCACCTGATTTGCATTTAGGTCATAGTGTAGTTTTAACCAAAATGGCATATTTGCAAAAACATGGAGCTATAGTTCAATTTTTAATCGGTGATTTTACAGGACAAATTGGCGATCCTAGTGGAAAAAGCGTTACACGTAAAAAACTTGATAAGGAACAAGTATTAAAAAATGCTAAGACTTATGAGGAGCAGGTATTTAAGATTTTAGATCCGCAAAAGACACAATTAAAATTCAATTCTCAATGGCTTAACGAACTAGGAGCTGCTGGGATAGTAGAGCTTACTTCGACCTTTAGTGTAGCAAGAATGCTAGAGCGTGATGATTTTACGAAGCGTTTTAAAGAGCAAAGCCCTATTTCTATATGTGAGTTTTTATATCCTTTACTTCAAGGATATGATAGTGTTGCTTTAAAATGCGATATAGAAATGGGTGGAACGGATCAAAAATTTAACCTCTTAATGGGAAGAACCCTGCAAAGAATTTACAATATCGGAAAAGAACAAGCTGTGATGATGATGCCTCTTTTAGAAGGCTTAGATGGTGTAAATAAAATGAGTAAAAGCTTGGGAAATTATATCGGCGTTACAGAAAAAGCTAATGATATGTATGCTAAAATTCTAAGTATTAGTGATGAGTTAATGTGGCGTTATTACGAGCTTTTAAGTACTAAAAGTTTAGAAGAAATTGAAAATATGAAAAAAGAAATTTCTAGTGGCAATTTACATCCTAAGCTTGCTAAGGAAAATTTGGCACTAGAGATTATTGCGCGTTTTCACAATGAAGAAAGCGCTAAGGCTGCAAAAGCCGAATTTGACAGCGTACATAGCGGAAATGCTTTGCCAAGCGATATAAAAGAATTTGAGATAGAGGGTGAAATTTGGCTTGCTAAAGCTTTAGTAGAATGCGGTTTGGAAAATTCTACCTCTGCGGCAAGAAGAAGCATTAATGCAAATGCGGTGAGTGTAAATTCACAAAAAGTAAGCGATGAGCAAATGCAACTTAGCGCAGGGGAGTATATTTTACAAGTAGGTAAGAGAAAATTTGCAAAATTAAAGGTGAATATATGAGTTTAAAATCCCTTCAAATAGGAAAACACACTATAAAATATCCCATTTTTCAAGGTGGAATGGGGCTTGGTATAAGCTGGGATAAATTGGCTTCAGCAGTGTCGTTAAATGGCGGTCTTGGTATCATCTCATCTGTTGGAACAGGATATTATGAAAATCGCACCCATATTAGCAAAGAATTGAATGCTAAGCCTTATGGTAGTGAAAATTTTTATTCACGAGAAGGCTTACAAACTTTGATAAATAATGCAAGAAAAGTTTGCGGTGATGCGCCTTTGGGTTGTAATATTTTATGCGCAAGTAATGATTATGCAAGAATTGCTCGTGATGCTTGTGAAGTGGGTTTTAATATTATAGTTTCAGGTGCTGGACTTCCTACCAATTTACCTGAATTTACAGCAGATTTTCCTGATGTTGCTTTAGTTCCTATAATCTCTTCACCTAAGGCTTTAAAAATCATCTGTAAAAGATGGCAAAGCAGATACAACCGTCTGCCTGATGCTGTTGTGCTTGAAGGACCTAAGAGCGGCGGACATCAAGGTTTTACCTATGAGCAATGTTTAGATCCTAATTATCAACTTGAGAATTTAATCGCACCTGTGGTTGAAGAGGCTAAAAATTGGGGTTCTTTTCCAGTGATTGCAGCGGGTGGAATTTGGGATAAAAAAGATATAGAAAATGCCATTTCTTTAGGTGCCAGTGGGGTTCAAATGGGAACTCGTTTTATAGGTACTTTTGAATGCGATGCGAGCGATGAGTTTAAAAATGTATTGCTTGCATGTAAAAAAGAAGATATAGAACTTATCAAATCTCCAGTGGGATATCCTGCAAGAGGAGTAAGGACTAATTTACTTGATTTAGTCGATAAAAGAATGGGACCAAAGATCAATTGTATCAGCAATTGTGTAGCGCCATGTGGCCGAGGTAAAGAGGCGACAAAGGTGGGTTATTGTATAGCAGATAGGCTTTTTGATGCATGGTCGGGAAAAAAAGAAACAGGATTATTCTTTACAGGAGCCAATGGCTATCGTTTAGAAAAATTAATCAGTGTTAAAGAGCTTATGGATAAACTCGTCAATGGTGAATAATGTTTAGAATTTTAGTTTTTTGTATCGCACTTTTTAGTATTTGTTTTGGGGCATATGAAAATGAGCTTGCTAATTTTGATAAGAATTTTATCGCGTCAAAAAATGATGCTCAAGTTAAGTTCCATCATCAGCTAAAAAGTCTTTATATACAAAGCGTGATCAATGAAGATGAAAAAACTAAAATTGAAATTTTAAAAAGATTGATTATAAGTTCTAATGCTTTAAATTTGGATGATAAATCTTATGCGAACGAATTAGAAGAAAGTGGAGTGAGTAAGGCTAGCATCAATGCTTTAAGAAAAGCGGTGATTAAGGATAGGCAAAAAGTTCAGCCTGATTCTAAAAATGTCGAGGTTTCAAGCTTTGAACCTCCTAAAAGTACTTCAAAACCCCCACAAATTAAACAAGAAAGCACAAAAACACAAAACAATAAACCCCAACAGACAAAAAAAGTAGATAAGGTTTATGTTTTAAAATCAAGTAAGACAAGTCAAGGAGTGGTACTTGATTTAAATACCAATTTAGAGCAAAAAGATATAAAAAGTTTTGCTTTGGATGAAAAAGGAAATTATCGTTATATCAGTGATTTTGAGGGTATTTTAGAAGGTGGAAGAAAAGAATATAAATTTGATGATTATCGTATAGTAATTTCACAATACAATCCTAAGATGATTCGTATCGTTGCTTATGCTAAGGAAAAAATTCCTCTAAACTTTGATTTTGAAGATGAAAAAATAAGTATTTCTAAAAAATCACAAGCTATACAAAAAAGTACTCCGAGTAAGCAAGAGTCAAAAACAGCAGCAAAACAAGAAAGTGAAAAAGTAGTCGCAAAACAAGAGTCCAAACCAGTTAAAACTCAAGAAGCTAAAACAAATACCAAAAAAGAACAAGAAAATGATGAACCTTTATATGTTTTAGATGTAGATAAAAGTTCTAATTCTGTTGTTTTAAATTTAAGCGATGAGCTTGATGAAAAAGATATTACAAGTTTTAGCACAAAAGATCAAAAATTCTTTAGACAAGTAGTGAGCTTTCAAGGAATTTTAGAAGGTAGTCGCAAGAATTTTACTTTTGGACAAAATGCTGTTACAGTTACTCAGTATAATCCAAAAACAGTTCGTATTGTACTCAGCTCAACTAAAGAATTTAAGCTTTTTAAAGATTTAGATGATAAAAGTTTGACTTTAGGTTTTAGTGGCAGTACAAGCAAAAGCACTTCTACTTCAAGCAAAAGCACTTCAAAAACTACTAGTAAAAATGTTTTAAATTCTAATTTCAAATCCGATAAACTCATAGTCTTAGATGCAGGACATGGGGGTAAGGATAGCGGTGCTTTAAGCGATAAAAAAGGGAGTTTAAAAGAAAAAGATATAGTTTTAAGCACGACCTTAAAGCTTGGAAATGAGCTTAAAAAACGCGGTTATAAAGTACTTTATACAAGAAGTTCAGATAAATTTATCAATCTTAGAGATAGAACAAAATATGCCAATGATAAAAGAGCGGATTTGTTTTTATCTATCCATGCAAATGCAGCGCCTAATGCATCAAAAGCAAAAAGCAGTGAGGGTGTGGAGACTTTTTTCTTAAGTCCTGCTAGAAGTGAAAGAAGTAAAAAAGCTGCCGAAAAAGAAAATCAGGGTGATTTTGAAGAGATTAATTATTTTTCAAAGCAAAGTATTTTGAATTTTTTAAACAGAGAAAAGATCGTGGCTTCAAACAAACTTGCTATCGATGTGCAAAAAAATATCTTAACCCAAACTCGTAAGAAGTATAAAATTGTCGATGGTGGAGTAAGAGAAGCTCCTTTTTGGGTTCTTGTTGGAGCTCAAATGCCTGCTATTTTGATAGAAATTGGATATATCACTCATCCAAGTGAGGGAAAAAGAATCGCAAATAAAAGTTTTCAAGACACTTTGGTTAAGGGTATAGCTGATGGTGTGGAGAATTATTTTTATAACAATAGATGAAAAAAGCTAATTTAATCTTTAAAGACAATACCCCATTTTCTTTGGATTTTGATGATTTTTATTTTAACTCAAAAGATGGTTTAAATGAGAGAAAATTTGTTTATAGTGAGGCTTTTGAATTTGAAGAAAATGATACATTTATCATTGCTGAAAGTGGCTTTGGTATAGGGCTTAATTTCTTTTTAACCCTTAAAAGATTTCTTCAAGCAAAGAAGCGTCCTAAAAAATTATTTTACACCAGCATTGAGGGTTTTTATATCGAAAAAGACAAGCTTAGAGAAATTTATCAAAAGCTTGGATTTTATGAAGAATTTAAAGAAATTTTAGAAGCTTTTTTAAAGTTTTATCCTAAGGCTAAAAAAGGGTATTATCGTTTTTATTTTGAAGATTGTTTTTTGGATTTAATCTTTGATGATATTGCTATTCTTAGAGAGCTTGATTTTAATGCTGATGTTTGGTTTTTAGATGGTTTTTCTCCGAGTAAAAATTCAGCCATGTTTGATGAAAATTTCATAGCTCAAGTTGCTCGACTTTCAAAGACTAATACCCAAATTTGCACCTTTTCTGCTTCGAGTGCTTTGCAAAAAAATCTTATAAAATATGGCTTTGAAATCCAAAAAACCAAAGGTTTTAGAAAGCGAGAGATGATCAAAGCTTTTTTACGCAAAAAAAATCCAATTTTAGACAAAGAAGCTTATTTTCAAAGAATTCCAAGTTTGTATAAAAATAAAAAAGTAGCCATCATAGGTTCGGGCATATGTGGTGCAACTTTAGCTTATGAGCTTTCTTTGCGTGATTTTGAAGTCAGTGTTTTTGAAAAAAACGATAGTTTAGGATGTGGCGCAAGTGGCAATGAAAGTGGAATTTTAAGCTCTTTGATTTTAAAGCCTGATGTTGCTTTGGGTGAATTTTCTCAACTTGCTTTTATCGAGGCGAGCCGTTTTTATAAGCAAATTTTAGATTTAAATCTAAAAGGAGTGATAGAATTTGCTCATACTCCTTTGATGCAAGAGCGTTTTATAAGCCAAAAAGATAATATTTTATTTAAGATTGACAAGAATGAAGCTTTTTTAGAAGATGGCGGACACATTAAGCCTAAAGAAATTTTAAAATCTCTTTTTGAAAAAAGTCAAGCAAAAATGTATTTTAATCACGAATATGATTTTTTTCAATACCAAGATGACAAATTTATTTTGCATTTTAAAAACCAAAAAGCAATGCAAGATTTTGATATTTTAATCTATGCTATGGGTGCTGATACTAAGGATTTTTTAGCTTATGATGGAATGCTTTTAAGTAAGGTTAGAGGACAGGTTACTCATCTAAAACCTTTTTTGGATAATGCATTTGCCCTTTCTTCAAAAGCTTATATTTGTTCTAGTGATGGGGATTTGCAAGTTATTGGCGCAAGTTATGATAGACTGAATTCAAATTCAAATCCACAAAAAGCCGATGATGAAGAAAATTTGCAAAACATACAAGAATTTTTAAAAGGCGATGAGGAAATCATCATCAAAGGCTCTAGAGTAGGTTTTAGATCTTATTCTAGCGATAGGTTTGCTATTGTGGGAGCAGCTTATGATGAAGCTTTTTATAAGCAAGAATATAAAGCTTTATTATGGACAAAAAACAAGGCGCAAGTTCTGCCTCAAAATATCCCTAATTTATATCTTAATCTTGCTCATGGCTCAAGAGCTTTTAGCACTTCTGTTTTGGCTGCAAGATATCTTTGTGCTTTGATTAACGAGGAGCCTTTGGGGGTGTTTAAAAATTTTATTCCTTGTATACATCCTGCAAGATTTTTGATCCGCAAGCTAAAGAAAGGGATATAAATTTTTTAGCTTTTATTAATATATCTTTAAGTTTTGTTTATATTTTTCTATTGAAATTTAAATTTTAATATATTTTTAATTTGCTTTGTTTTATTATTAAGTGGAACAAATTACATTAATTAAGGAATTTCAATGATTGATTATAATCAAATAGAGTCCCGTTTAAGCGCACTTGAGAAACTTCCTTCTTTAAATCCTGAAAATTCTATACCAAAAGCTTTGGAAAGATCTGGCTTTACTAGAAGAGATTTTATGAAATGGGCAGGGGCGATGACAGCATTTTTAGCATTGCCAGCGAGTTTTACCCCTATGGTGGCAAAAGCTGCAGAACTTGCAGATAGACTTCCTGTGATTTGGCTTCATATGGCTGAATGTACGGGTTGTAGCGAGAGTTTATTAAGAAGTGATACTCCAACGATTGATAGCTTAATATTTGATTATATTTCTTTAGAATACCATGAAACCGTTATGGCTGCAGCGGGTTGGCAGGCTGAAGAAAATTTAGAAAGTGCCATTGAAAAATATAAAAACAAGTATATTTTAATGGTTGAAGGTGGTATCCCTATGGGAGATACAGAGAATTTTTTAACCATAGGGCCACATGGAAAGAGTGGATATGAGCTTTCTAAAGTAGCGAGTGAAAATGCTTTGGCGATTTTTGCGATAGGAACCTGTTCGAGCTTTGGCGGAATTCAAGCTGCAAGACCAAATCCAAGCAATGCACAGCCTTTAAGCAAAGTCACAAGCAAAACTGTTATCAACGTGCCAGGTTGTCCGCCAAGTGAAAAAAACATAGTAGGAAATGTTTTACATTATCTTCTTTTTGGTGAGTTACCTGCGCTTGATGTTTATAATAGACCAAAATGGGCTTATGGTTTAAGAATTCATGATCTTTGTGAAAGACGCGGACATTTTGATGCGGGTGAATTTGTACAAAACTTTGGCGATGAGGGTGCAAAAAATGGTTATTGTCTTTATAAAGTAGGTTGTAAAGGACCTTATACTTTTAATAACTGCTCAAGAGAGAGATTTAACCAGCACACTTCTTGGCCTATCCAAGCAGGACATGGCTGTATAGGTTGTTCTGAGCCAAATTTTTGGGATACTATGGGACCTTTTGAAGAGCCTATGGCTAGTCGTAAATTTGATACTGTTTTTGGTTTGGGTGCGGATAGTGTTTCAGATAAAATCGGTATAGGTGTGCTTACACTCACAGGCGTTGCTATCGCAGCGCATGCGGTGATCGCATCCATGAAAAAGAATGAGGAATAAAATACATGAGTCAAAAGATAATAGTAGATCCAATTACAAGAATAGAAGGACACTTAAGGGTTGAAGTTGTTGTTGATGATAACAATGTGGTTAAAGAAGCTTATGCAGGTTCTACTTTATGGCGTGGTATTGAAACCATTGTTAAAGGACGCGATCCAAGAGATGCGGGTTTTATGACACAGAGAATTTGCGGTGTTTGTACTTTTTCTCACTATAAAGCGGGTATAGTTGCGGTTGAAAATGCTTTGGGTATTACCCCGCCTTTAAATGCACTTTTAACAAGAACTTTAATGAATGCAGCGCTTTTCTTACACGATCATATCGTGCATTTTTATCAACTCCATGGACTTGATTGGGCAGATGTTGTAAGTGCTTTAAGTGCTGATGTTAAAAAAGCAAGTGATGAAGCTTTTAAATATACTTCAATGCCTTATGCAACAGGAGCAGATAAACTTCTTGAAGTGCAACAAAGACTTAAAACTTTTGTAGATAAAGGAAATTTAGGACCTTTTGCAAATGCTTATTATGGTCATCCTACTTATCGCTTAACTCCAGAGCAAAATTTGATCGTTTTATCGCATTATTTAGAGTGTTTAAGAATTCAAAGAATCATAGCTCAATGTATGGCTATTTTTGGTGCTAAAAATCCTCATCCACAAAGCTTAACTGTGGGCGGTGTAACTTGTGTTATGGATTTGCTAAGCCCTGCTAGAATGGGTGAATATATGGAAAAATTCAAAGAAGTGCAAGACTTTGTTAATCGTGCGTATTATCCTGATCTTGTTATGGCAGGAAAAGCTTATGCAAATGAACCTAGTGTGCTAAATGATATTGGGGTAAACAATCTTTACACTTTCCAAGAATTCCAGCTTGGTAGAGATGAGTGGCTATTTGAAAGCGGAATCATCAAAAATGGCGATTTAAGCAAGGTATATGAAGTAGAAGAAGATAAGATCACTGAAGAAGCGACTCATTCTTGGTATGCAGATAATGAGCCTTTGCATCCTTATGATGGTAAAACAAATCCAAATTATACAGGGCTTGTAGAGGGTGAAAGTGTAGATCATCATGGAAATACAGTGCATTCTAAGGTATTTGATACTAAGGGTAAATATAGCTGGATTAAGGCTCCACGCTATGAAGGAAATCCTATGCAAGTAGGACCTTTGGCTAATATCGTTGTAAATTATGCTAAGGGTAATCAGAATGTTGTTCCTGTGGTAGATGAGTTTTTAAAAGAAACAGGACTTCCTTTAAATGCTGTATTTAGCACTCTTGGAAGAACTGCTGCGCGTTGTTTGGAAGCAAAAATTGTGGCTAATAATGCTTTAAAAGCCTTCCGTAATTTAGTAGAAAATTTAAAAGTAGATGAGAGTACTTGTGCGCCTTATGTGATCGATAATTCTAAAGAGTACAAAGGACGCTATATGGGGCATGTGCCACGCGGAACGCTAAGTCATTGGTGTAGGATTAAAAACGGAGTGATAGAAAATTGGCAAGCAGTTGTTCCTTCTACTTGGAATGCAAGTCCAAAAGATGCTAATGGTGTGGGCGGAAGTTATGAGCAATGTTTGATAGGATTAAAAATTGCTGATGTAAAACAACCACTTGAAATCATTAGAAAAATTCACTCTTATGATCCTTGTATTGCTTGTGCGGTGCATGTAATGGATACTAAGGGAAATAATCTAAGCGAATACAAAGTAAACGCGAGTTTATAAAAAGGGGCTTTTATGCAAAATAAAGAAGAAAAATTGCAAAGAAAGGCTGAATATGAATTTAGCATAGGTTTGCGTTTAACACATTGGGTAAGAGCTTTTGCTATAGTGGTTTTGGTTATAACAGGATATTATCTTTCTTATGTTTTTCAAAATCCTATAAGCAATGGTGAGCCAGTTAATTTCATGCAAGCAAAATACAGAATGGTGCATCAAGCCGTCGGTTTTGTTTTGATTGCTTGTGTGATTTTTAAAGTTTATCTTTTCTTTTTTGATAGGATAAGTCGTAAAGAGCGTATCAGCATAGTAGATGCACTTAATCCAAAATTATGGATAGAGCAGATTAAATTTTATCTATTTTTAGGTAAGCATCCATATCTAAAAGGTGTTTATAATCCTTTGCAGTTTGTAACCTATATATTTTTCTATATTGTTATGGTGGGGATTATTTTAACAGGATTGATTCTTTATACTCATACTTACCATGAGGGTTTGGGAGGATTGTTGTATGAAGTGTTAAGACCTTTGGAAGCCGCGCTTGGAGGTTTGGCTGATGTTAGAACTTATCATAGAATTTTAATGTGGGTTATTTTAATCTTCGTACCCGTTCATATCTACATGGCATTTTTCAATGCGATCAAAGGTAAAGATGGAGCGATTGATGCTATAGTTAGCGGTTATAAATTTGTTAAAGAAGAGAAAAATTGAAATTTCTTGTCCTTGGTATAGGAAATATTATGTTTGCAGATGAAGGCATAGGCGTTCATCTTTGCAAACTTTTAGAAAAAAATTATAAATTCACTCATTCAAATCACAGCTTAGATTTTGTCGATGGAGGCACCTTGGCCTTGCAACTTAGCTATATTATCGCAGAGTATGATAAGATGATAGTGCTTGATTGTATAGATGCAGATGATTCAAAAATCGGCGATGTATTTTTCTTTCCTTATGATGCAATGCCTAAAAAGATCAATTGGAGTGGTAGTGCGCACGAAATAGAAATGCTTCAAACCTTACAATATATGGAATTAATGGGAGATTTGCCCCATACACAAATTTTAGCTTGTGTTCCAAAGCGTATTAAGCCTATGAGTTTTACTTTATCGCAAGAGATTGTTAGCGCGGGTGAAATTATGGAAAAAATTTTGCTTGAGTATTTAACTAAAGAGGGTTTTAGTTATGAAAAAATAGCAAATCATTCTTTGCAGGAATTATCTGACATTTCTTACAAAAACTGATTTAAACTTTGGTGCGAAAATTGATGGCTTTGTTTAGAGATATAAAGTCAACATTTTCTAAATTTACTCCACTTGGAATACCTTGTGCGATTTTGCTAAATTGTAAATTTAAATCTTTAAGCCTATCTTCTATATAAAAAATCATTGCATCGGAATTTAGATTATGAGTGAAAGCAAAAATGAGTTCTTTGCTTTGTAATTTTAGTATCATTTGTCTTAATTGAGCAAGCTTTTCATCGTTTAATTCATCTAAAACAAAATACAAGCCCCCATAACTTTTACTCTCTTCTATAACCAAAACATCTTTAGGGCTTTGCACTATACATAAGCAATTTTTATCCCTTTCATCATCGGTGCAAATTTCACAAAGTTCGTTTTCGCTTAAAGACCCGCATTGTTGACAGGGTTTTATAAAGCGTATAGCATTTTCTATATTGTGTGCGAGTTTCATACCTTCGAGTTGATTTCCTGTGCAAATATGATAAGCAAGGCGAATAGCAGTTTTTTTACCGATAGTGGGTAATTTTGCAAAACTTTCTACAAGTTCGTTAAATTTTTCTATACCCTTATGCGTCATTGTTTGTTTTTACTCCGAAAAAAATTTTAAAACAATGCTTGCCTTCTTCGTAAAAATAAATAATATCAAAATTATGCAGTTTGCATACTTCAAAAACGATATAAAGTCCTAAGCCCATACCTTTGACTTTCTGATATGGTTCGCGTGTAAAAGCCTCAAAATAATGCTCTATAGGTTCTCTTAATGGATTGCCAGGATTTTTTATCACAAAACATTCTTTACAGCAATAAAGCTCACAAGTTCCATTGCTAGAATATTTTAAAGCATTATCAATGAGATTTTTTAAAATCAAAGGAAAAATTTCCATATCTACATTAATCAAGGCATCGTGTTTTAAATTGAGCTTGACGACTTTATTAAAATCATCACGCATTAAATAATCTTTAGCTTCATTGAGTATGATACTAAAATGCACAGGTTTAAACTGAAGATTGTAGTTTTTTGAAAAAAGGTTTTCAATTTTAGCAAATTCATTAATCAACGAATCCATTCTTAAAAAAATATCGATCAATCTTTCTTTTTGCTTTTCTTCTTGCAGCATTTCAGATATAATCCTACCTTTTCCAATAGGCGTTTTAAGCTCATGCATGATGGTGCGTAGAAAAAGTTGTCTTGATTGTATGAGTTCTTGATTTTTCTTAAAAGCTTTTTGAAATTCAAGGGCTATTTTACCTACTTCATCTTGCTGATAATTTTCAAAATCAGGCTTTCCACCATTAGCCACTTCTGCGACTTGTCTTCTTAATTTTTTAAGTGGTTCAAGGGATTTTAATACTGAAAAATACATAAAAACAACCAAAAAAGAAAAAAAGAAAAAGCCTATCAACAAAAGATTATAAACTCTATTGTTAGTATCTTCTTCAAATAAAGCGCTAAAGTCTTTGCATTGGACATCAAGATAGAGTTTGTTTTGATATTTTAAAGAGGTGAGAGTGCAGGCATTTTCTCCATTTCCTGCGCGAAAAAGGCTTTGTCCTTCTAGTCTTGCGATTTTTACAAAATAATCATTTTGTATAGCAACAAAGCCACTATTGTTAAGATGAGCTCCTATATCCACTCCAGAAGCATTGCCATAAGAATTGATGATATTTTTTATAAAACTTTCTTGTTTAAAACCTTCTTCTTCGCTGTAGGTATTGCTTTCTATTTTTAAAAGCACGATAAATAAAACGCAAACCAAAAAGAAAGTTACAACAAATAAAATAACAAGTTTGGTATAAATAGAATAATTTCTAGTCATCCTATAAGTTTATATCCTATACCTCTAACTGAAAATATATGTTTTGGAGCTTTAGAGCTATCATTTATCTTAGTTCTTAAGCGACCGATGATAACATCAAGGCTTTTAGAATCTTTATCTTTAAGATTTTTACAGCGACTTACAAGCTGTTCTCTAGATACACTATAGCCGTGTTGCTGGATGAGATATTCTAAAATTTCATATTCCGCAGGGGTTAGAGTTAAGACTTTGTTTTGATAAGTGATTTCGTGTTTTCTTTCATCGATTTTAAAAGCTGAATTGATATTTTCATTGTTGGTATTTTCAGCTCTTTTTGTGCGACGAATAAGACTCATGATTCTTGCGTGCATTTCTTTTGGATCGTAAGGTTTTGGTAAATAATCATCCGCGCCAATTTGGAGCCCTACAACCTTATCGCTTAAATCTCCTCTAGCAGATGAAATGATGATAGGAATATTGTATTTTTGTCTGATTTCTCTACAAACTTCAAGGCCATCAATTCCAGGTAAGGTTAAATCTAAAATTAAACAATCATAGCCTTGTATACCTACATTTAAAGCTTCTTTAGGATTTTCAAAATTTGTGATTTTGATATTAAACTGAGTTAAATATTCTGACAATAATTGGGCAAAATCAGGATCATCTTCTATCATCAACACATTAATCATTTTGTTATCCTTTATTATTTATGGTAAGATTTATATATTTACATAATTTTATTTAAATTTTGATAAATTATTGAGTTTATTTTTGCTAAAATTATATTTTTTATTTTTACAAATTTTATAAATATTTTATTATTTAAAGGAAAAATATGGAGTTAAGCTACTATGAAATTTTAGAAATTACTCAAAGTGCTGATAAAGATACCATTAAAAAAGCTTATAGAAAAATGGCTTTAAAATACCACCCCGATAGAAATCAAGGAGATAAAGAAGCCGAAGATAAATTCAAGCTTGTAAATGAAGCTTATGAAGTTTTAAGCAATGAAGAAAAACGCGCTATTTATGATAGATATGGCAAAGATGCTTTAAAAGGCGGTGGCTTTGGATCAGGGGGAGCAGGTTTTGGTGGCTTTGAGGATTTGGGTGATATTTTTTCTAGTATTTTTGGTGGCGGTTTTAGTGGAGCATCGCAACGCCGCAAAAAATCAAGTGATGAAAAATTTCAAGCTGAACTTGTAGTAAATTTAAAACTTAGTTTTAAAGAAGCGGTATTTGGCTGTAAAAAAAATATAGATTTTACTTACAAATCTTCATGTAAAACTTGTAGCGGAACAGGAGCTAAGGATGGAAAACTTCAAACTTGTCCAAAATGTAAGGGCAGGGGACAAGTAGGAATTTCTCAAGGTTTTATCACTTTTGCGCAAACTTGTCCTGATTGTAAGGGGAGTGGAGAAAGTGCAAGTGAGAAATGTAAAGATTGTAAGGGTAGGGGCTATGAAGAGCTTAAGGATAGTGTAGAAGTAAACATCCCTGAAGGTATAGACAATGGCATGAATTTAAGAGTTGCAGCTAAAGGCAATCTTAGTAAAAGTGGCAATAGAGGGGATTTGTATGTTAAAGTTATCGTTGAAAAGGATGATACTTTTATAAGAGATGATGAGGATATTTATATAGAATTTCCAGTATTTTTTACTCAAGCCATATTAGGACAAAGTATAAAGGTGCCTACCATACGAGGGGAGGCGACTTTAAATTTGCCAAAGGGTGCAAAAGATGGGCAAAGATTTGTACTTGAAAGAGAGGGAGTAAAAGATGTGCATAGTTCTCGCATAGGCAATCAAATCGTGCAAATTGCTATCAAATTTCCAAATTCACTCAATGATGAGCAAAAAGAACTTTTAGAAAAACTCAGTGAAAGTTTCGGGATAAAAGATGGTATGCACCATGAGCAAAAAGGATTGTTTGAAAAAATAACCCATTGGTTTAAATCTTAATTTTCTTCAAGCTTTTTAGCTTGGGAAAATTTCTTTGAACTTAAGCTAGAAAGATATTTTATATAAATTTAAGTTTTAAAAAGAAGACATAAAAAAAGGTGGAGTAAAACTCCACCTCGATAGACTTTAGAGCTTCTTAGAATTTGTAAAGAGCTTGAAGTCTTACAGTGTTGTGATCACCTTCTCCATTATTGTCACTATCAATATTTACATAAGAATACCATGCTGAGAAGTTAAGTTTTGGAGAGTATTTATAGCTTACTCTTGCAACTGCTTCAAGTTTATCTCCGCCACCTATATAAGAAGTATTCCTATTGCTTTCTGTTTTGGTTCCACCGTATACGAAATCAGCACCTACACGAACTGTTTCGTTGAAAGTATAACCTGCTTTAACATAACCGAAGATATTTCTACCTTGGCTACCATGAAGTCGAGAGCCCTCTGTATAGAAAATTTCCTCACCTGCAAGTAAAGAGTCGATATTTCCTTGATCTTCTAATACAGTTACAGTAACTTTATCTTTTTTACCGTAGTATAAACCACCAAGAGTTGCATCCCAACCATTTACTTCAACAGTGCCTCTTAAAGCAAAGAAATTTCCACTTGCTGTACCTTGTTCTTTTTTAAGTTTATTATCTACTGAGTTTCCTAGGTAGGCACCTTCAAGTGTCCAGTTGATTCCATCAAAGATAGTGGTACTATAAGTTGCATCTAAGGCATATAAGAAAGCATTGTCAGTCATATAAGCTAACCATAATTGTGGGTTGTATTGTCCACCTAAGACTTCATAAGAGCCAATAGCTGCAGCACCATAAATATTTTGGCTCCAATCTAAATATGGAGAGTTTTCATCAGACTTACGGCTATTGCTAGGTTTTTCTATACCCTCACCTTGCTCATCAGTGTTTACACTGTCAATAGCAAAAGCAGCTAGAGTTAAACCATCAATGCTGTTGTTTACTACTTTGATACCTGTTCCTACTAAACCATCGATTGCATTGTCAGTCCAGATAGTGTTAAGTTGTTGTTTACCTAGGATTACACTTGTAGCTACATTTTCATCTGTGTAAGTTAGGTATAATTGGCGAACATTTAAAGAAGTTTTTGTATTGCTAATACTATCAGCTCCATAACCACCATCTTTTGCATTATAGTCAAGTTGAACGAAAGCTTTGAAGTTGTCTGCTATAGCACCGCTGAAGTTAACTTGAGCTCTGTATTTGTGTTCTTGTTTGCTGCCGTTTAGGTTACCAGTTGATATTGTGTTGTTTGTACCATCACCAAAATCTTTACTAAATCTACCTGTATCGTATCTGTATCTTAAAACACCTGATACATCGATATCTTTGATCGCTTCTTCAAGTGGAGTAGCGTTAGCCACTGAGAAAGCACTTGCAGCAAGAGCTGCTACTAAACTAAGTTTAACTAGTTTCATGAGAATTCTCCTTGTTTAAAATTAAATAAAACGCTGTAATTGTAGCACATAAATCTATAGTTTTTTCTTAAAAAGCACTTAAAATAATAAAAATTCTAAATTTTTAGAGTGGAAAATATAATAAAAATAGGCCTAGCTTGGTATTTACTAGGCCTATATTAAGGAGTTTTTCTTATGAATGTTTTCGGTTCATTTGGAAGTATAAGTCTTAAAAGTAAATGAGAAGTAATCAAACATAAAAGATGAAAATTTAATTCTCTTATGTTTATATTTATAAAAAATTAATTCGCAATTCCATAAATGAAAATCGCAAAAATGATCAAAGGTATGATGAATTTAATATAATAAAACCAAATTTTAAATCCCATGCTTTTTAATTTACCTTCATTGCTAAGCTCTTTTATGCTTTGCTCTTTGCCAAGAACCCAGCCCACATAAATGCAGCAAAAAAAGGCTGTTAAAACAAATAAGATATTTCCGCTGATAAAATCAAAACTATCAAAAATATTTTTCCCTTTGATAAGAGTGATATTTCTCCAAGGTCCATAAGTGAGTATACAAGGAATGTTTCCTAGTATGAAAATCGAACCTAGGGTTAAATTAATAGCTGTTTTTTTAGAAAGTTTGAATTTTTCTTCTAAAACACTGATGATAACTTGATATATAGGTAAACTTGTCGTTAATGCAGCGATGAGTAAAAGTATAAAAAATAAAATGCAAATGATAGTCCCAAAGTGGATATGAGAAAATGCAATAGGTAGGGTTTGAAATACCAAAGAAGGTCCTTTATCGGGCTCGAGTCCTGCTGCAAAAAGTGCAGGAAAGATCATAAAGCCTGCTAGTACGGCGATAAGAGTGTTTAAAACTCCTGTATAAATGGCGGTTTTTGCCATGTTTTCATTTTTGCTAAGATGAGATGAAAGAGTTATCATCACGCCAAAACCCAGAGAAAGTGCAAAAAAGACTTGTCCTAGAACATCGATGAGTAGTTTTGGGGATAGAATTTTGTCAAAATCAGGTGTAAGATAAAATTTTACACCATTTATAGCACCCTCAAGGCTTAAATTGCGTCCTACAACAAGCATAAGACAAATGAAAAGCAAAGGCATTAAAAATTTAACCGATTTTTCTATACCATCTATAATGCCACGCCTTAAAATGATATAATTAATAAGAACAAAAAGTGTAGTAAAAATTCCTACGCCTAAAGGATTGAAAGAAATTTTTTCATTAAAAAACTGCTCAGTAAAATCTTTGGTTACAGTGTGAGAAAGATCGAAATTTCCTATGATTAACTCAAAAACATAGACAAAAACCCAACCACCTAAAACCATATAATAAGCCATGATACCAAAACTACCCAAAAGCCCCATATAGCCTACAAATTTCCATTTGCCCTTAAAAGCGTCGACGCTGTTTGTCATGGATTTTCTACCGATGACATTTTCAGCTAAGATAACAGGGATACCAATGAGTATCATTGCTACGCAAAATACTAAAACATAAGCACCACCCCCATTTTCTCCTACAAGATAGGGAAAACGCCAAGTCGCACCAAAACCTATGGTTGCTCCTGCGACGGTTAAAATATAAGTAAGAGTGCTACTCCATGTTTGTCTTTGCATGCTTATCCTTTCAAAAAAATTAAATTGTAGCCTAAGAATACTTTAAAAAATTATAAATTTTGCATATAGTCTAAATCATAGGTATTTTTTAAGCGTTTTTGTATAGTTTCGTGCCAATTTTGTGAAATCAGTGTATCGAGTTTGCTTAATTTTTCAAGCAAGCTTGGATTTTGTTTGAGTGCTTGATGAGGATTGTAAAACAAATGATTAAGTTCTAAGACGCTTAAATTTATAGGATTTTTTTCTATAAGCTCGATTTTAGAATGAACATGGATTTTTTTACCCTCTAAAACACGATAATACCACCCACTTAATCCTGTTTTAAAAATTTCTTGTGTGAAATTTGGATTTTGATGGACTTTTGAAATTTTAACACAAGGTTTGCGCGGTTCGCTTACTTGCAAGATAGTATCTTCAAATCGGTGTATATCACCTATGCAAACATTTTGTTCGTGTAAATTTTCAAGGGTTAAATTTTCTCCCATCATACCGCATGCAAGTTTTTTTCCAAGAAAATTTTCCCAATGGGCGTAGTTATGATAAGAATTTGCAAATAAGGCTTTATTTTTTCCGCCGTGATGTTTTGTATCGGCTATGTTATCGTTAAGAATACCTAAAGAATTGATATCTACTTCTTCTAAATAAAGATCTTTTATAAAAGCACTTTTAAAGCCTTTATAATCTTTGATATGTCCTATCTGTAAGCTTTTGAGTTTCATTTTTCTAACTTTTGTAACAAATCATGTGCACTGATAAAACCAGTGATTCTAAGATTTTCTTTACCTTTTTCAAAAAATATCAAAACCGGTGGGCCAAAAACACCAAATTCTTTCATAATTTCTAAGTCTTTGTCGCTGTTTTGAGTCAGATCAATTTTGATTAAATGAAAATTTTTGAGTTTTTCTTGAATTCTTTCGTCGCTAAAAGTAAGCTCATCTAAGAGTTTGCAATTTTCACACCAAGATGCTGTAAAGTTAAACATGATAGGGCGGGTGCTAGTTTTAATCTCTTTTTGAAGAGTGTCAAGATCGTTTATAAAATTATAATTTAATTTTGAAGAATTTAAGGGCATATTTGAATTTAAATTCAAAGGATTTAAGAAATTTTTTGCGCCAAAGATTCCGCCTAAAAATATACTTAAAGAATAAGCCAAAACCAAAATCAATAAGCTTTTTTTAATCTTAGCCAGCGCGTTAAAAGCTTGTTCAAAAATTCCCATAAATACACTAAAAAATACGCCCAAAATTCCAAAAGCGATCAAAATATATCTTGTTTCAATGATACGAGAAAGTATCCAAATAGCCATAGCTAGCATAACAAAGCCAAAGAAAATTTTTACTTTTTGCATCCAAGCTCCCGCCTTTAAAAAGCCAAGACCTAAACCAATGAAAAGCAAAGGAATTCCCATGCCAAAGCTCATGATAAAAAGGGCACTAGCTCCTAAAAGTGCATCGCCTGTGTTGGCTATGTAGATCAAAGCACCGGTTAAAGGAGCAGCTACACAAGGGCCTACGATAAGAGCCGATAAAAAGCCCATGATGGCTATACCTAGCACTCCTTTGCCTTTTTCACTTTTTTTGTGGAGAAAATTTTGAAATTTTAAAGGCAGTTCAAAGCGAAAGCTTTCAAACATTGCCAAAGCAAGCAATACAAAAATTAGCGCAAAAAAGATCAAAACACTAGGTTTTTGCAAAAGTCCTTGAACGCTTGCTCCTAAAAAACTCGCTATAACTCCGGCAATAGCATAGGCTAAAGACATAAAAAATACATAAATAAAAGATAAAAAGAAGCTATGCTTTTTAGAAAATTTTGTTTCGCTTTTAGCTACGATGAGTGAAGATAATATAGGAATCATCGGCAAAATGCAAGGAGTAAGTGAAAGTAAAAGTCCATAGCCTAAAAAGCTTAGTAAGATCCAAAAAAGATTATCTGTGGCTAAGAAATTTGCAATCATACTTTCTTCGGATTTTGCACTCAAGGTTTTTTGCTTTTCTTTATAAGGGGCTGAAATTTCAAATTTATTATCTTTGTGTTTTAGATCAAAATACCAAGTTTGAGGATTGTAGCATAAGCCTTGTTCGGAGCAGCCTTGGAATTGGAGTTTGATTTGATTGTTTTGATTTTGTGCAAAACGCTCAAGTAGTAGGTTAGGCAAGGCTAGATTTAAATCTTGATAATACACTTTTTCATTGAGTCTTTGGGTGCTAGGTGGGAGATTGATTAAAGAGCTGATATCGTTTTGATTGAGATAGAGTTTAAGTTGATTAGAATAAAGATAAATATCTTTTCCTAATTTGATATCGATTGATACAGCGCTATCATAAAAACTCGATTTTACTTCAAAGGCTTCATTTAAAGATAAAACAGAGGCAAATAAAAAATAACAAGTGAATAAAAGTGTAAAAATAAAACGCATTGTCATCCTAGGCTTAAATGTAAAATTTGTGATTTTAATGTGAATTATAGTTTGTTATGGTAAATTTGCTTTAAATATTTTATAAAGGTTGCTCATGCAAGAAAAAGTTCCAGCAAAGATTCAAGAGGAAACAAAAAAGGATGAAATTTATGTTTCTGTTAAAAAGAAAAAAAGCACTATAGAATATGAAAAAGATTTAAAAAATCTACAAATCGAGCTTTTGAAATTTCAAAATTATGTAAAAGCAAAGGGTTTAAAAGTGCTTATACTTATAGAAGGACGCGATGCAGCAGGCAAGGGCGGTGCGATAAAGCGTTTGATAGAGTATTTAAATCCTAGGGGATGTCGTGTGGTAGCTCTTGAAAAACCTAGCGATGTTGAAAAAACGCAGTGGTATTTTCAACGCTATGTGACGCATTTGCCTTCTGCGGGTGAGATTGTGATCTTTGATAGATCTTGGTATAACCGCGCAGGAGTAGAGCCTGTAATGGGTTTTTGTACTCCACAGCAACATAAAGACTTTTTAAGAGAGGTGCCTTTGTTTGAAAATATGATATCAAATAGCAATTTGATGTTTTTTAAATTTTATTTTTCTGTTTCTAAAGAGGAGCAAAAAAAACGCTTTGAAAAACGCCGCATTGATCCTTTAAAACAATACAAACTTTCTCCTGTGGATCAAAAATCTCAAGAATTATGGGATAAATACACCTTAGCAAAGTATTCCATGCTTTTAGCATCCAATACCCCAACCTGTCCATGGACTATCATTTCTTCAGATGATAAGAAAAAAGCAAGGCTTAATTTATTGCGTTTTATATTGTCAAAAGTGGATTATGCGGATAAAAAAATTGGAGATTTTTCAAAGATTGATCAAGATTTAGTAAGAAGTGGCGAAGAAGAAATTCGTAAAATGGAAGCAAATTTGGAAAAAATAGACAATAAAAAAGCAGATGAAAAAATAAAGGATTTGGACTAAAACTATGTTAGAACGCGTTAAAAATTTAAGTGATAAATACTATGAAAAAATTGTCAATTTAAGACATCAAATTCACATGCACCCTGAACTTGAATTTGAAGAGGAAAATACAGCAAGATTGGTATGTGAAATTTTAGATGAATATGGCATTAAGTATGAGAAAAATATAGCTAAAACAGGAATTTTAGCAAGCATAGAAGGAAGAAAACCAAGCACTAAAAAAGCTCAATGCGTGCTTTTAAGAGCGGATATGGATGCTTTGCCTGTGCAAGAGGAAACAAATCTTAGTTATGCTTCAAAAATCAATGGAAAAATGCATGCATGTGGTCACGATGGACACACAGCAGGGCTTTTAGGAGCGGTTTTGATCTTAAATGAATTAAGAGATGAATTTAGTGGAACGATTAAATTTATGTTTCAGCCTGCTGAAGAAGGAAGCGGGGGTGCTAAGCCTATGATAGAAGCAGGTATACTTGAAAATCCTCATGTGGATGCAGTTTTTGGATGCCATTTGTGGGGGCCTTTGCTTGAAAATACTGCTCAAATTGTAAGCGGTGAGATGATGGCAGGGGTTGATGTTTTTGATCTTGAATTTATAGGGAAAGGCGGACACGGAGCGCACCCTCATACGACTATCGATCCTATAGTAATGGCAAGCAAATTTGTCAGTGATGTACAATGTATCATTTCAAGGCGTTTAAGACCTGTGGATGCAGGGGTTATCACCATAGGGAAATTTCATGCGGGGACAACCTTTAATGTGATCCCACAAAATGCTATCTTGCAAGGAACGGTGCGTTTTTTAAGTGATGAAAATCAAAAACTTTTACAAAGTTCTATAGAAAATACGGCTAGAGCTGTTGCTTTAGAATTTGGGGGTGATTTTAAGCTTGATTATAAAAGAGAATATCCTCCTTTAATCAATGATGAAAATGCTGCAAAAATAGCTAGAAAAGCTTTTGGCAAGGTATTGGGCGAGCAAAATATCATTAGCGTAGCTAAGCCTGATATGGGAGCTGAGGATTTTGCTTTTTTAACGCGTGAAAGAATGGGTGCTTATGTTTTTGTGGGTATTTCAAAGGATTTGAAAAATCCTACCTTGCACCATAGTTCTACTTTTTGCTGGGAAGATGAAAATTTAAAAGTCTTAATGCAAGGCGATAGTATGATGGCTTTAGAATTTTTAAATTCTTAAAAATATGAATTTAAAAATTCACAAAAAATTCACTTTACATAGATACAATTGCGAGATTTATTTTTTAATTTAAGGTTTAGAATGAAAAATAGGGTCGTTTTGATTGTGGTGATTTTAGCACTTTTTGGAGTGGGCGCTTATTTTATATTTTTTAATGATAATGAAAAAATCACCTATCTTACCCAAAAGGTTAAAAAAATAGATATTTCTCAAACTATAGAAGCAGTGGGGAAGGTTTATGCTAAAGATCAAGTTGATGTGGGTGCTCAAGTAAGCGGGCAAATCATTAAGCTTTATGTGGATGTGGGTTCGCATGTAAAACAGGGTGATTTGATCGCGCAAATTGATAAAGATAAACAGCAAAATGATTTAGATATCACAAAGGCGCAGCTTGAAAGTGCTAAGGCTAATCTAGAAAGTAAAAAAGTCGCCCTTGAAATCGCAAGTAAACAATACCAAAGAGAACAAAAGCTTTATGCTGCTAAGGCAAGTTCTCTTGAAAATTTAGAAACTCAAAAAAATAATTTTTACACTTTAAAGGCAAATGTTGCAGAACTTAACGCTCAAGTAGTTCAGCTTGAAATTACTCTTAAAAATGCTCAAAAAGATTTAGGATACACAACCATCACTGCGCCTATGGATGGAGTTGTGATCAATGTGGCAGTTGATGAGGGGCAAACTGTCAATGCAAATCAAAATACCCCAACCATAGTCCGCATAGCTAATTTAGATCAGATGGAAGTAAGAATGGAGATAGCCGAAGCGGATGTTGGTAAGATAAAAATCGGCACAGAGCTTGATTTTTCTTTGCTTAGTGATCCTCAAAAAACCTATCAAGCGAGTATAGCAAGTATAGATCCTGCAGATACTCAAATCAGTGATTCAAGCACGAGTTCTAGCTCTTCAAGTTCAAGTTCTTCAAGTTCAAGTTCTAACAATGCGATATATTATTATGCTAAATTTTATGTGGCAAATAAAGATGATTTTTTGCGTATTGGTATGAGTATACAAAATGAAATTGTTGTTGCAAGTGCTAAAGATGTTATTGCTGTGCCTACTTATGCAATCAAAAATGACGCAAAAGGGTATTATGTTGAAATTTTGCAAGATCAAAAAGCAGTAAAAAAATATGTTAAATTAGGCATTAAAGATTCTGTAAATACTCAAATTTTAGAAGGTTTAAGCGAGGGTGAATTACTAGTAGTAAGTTCAAGTGGTGATAATGCTGCTCCTAAGTTAAGATTGAGATTTTGATGATTTTCTTAAACAATATTTGTAAAAATATAGGCGAGAATGCCATTTTAAAAAATGTAAGTTTAAGTATAGAAAAGGGTGAATTTGTCGCTATCATCGGACAAAGTGGGAGCGGAAAAACTTCACTTTTAAATATCATAGGCACTTTAGATGAGCCAAGTAGTGGGAGTTATATTTTTGATGATTATGAAGTAACCCAGCTTAATAGCGATGAAAAAGCGAGATTAAGACGCGAAAAAATAGGCTTTATTTTTCAACGCTACAATCTTTTAAATCTTCTAAGTGCAAATGATAATGTCGCATTACCTGCTGTTTATGCGGGTAAAAAAGTACAAGAAAGAAATTTTAGAGCCCAAGAACTTTTAGGCAATTTAGAGCTTGAGCATAAGATAGAATCAAAGCCCAATGAGCTAAGTGGAGGACAGCAACAGCGTGTTTCTATAGCTAGAGCTTTGATGAATGGAGGAGAGCTTATTTTAGCTGATGAGCCAACAGGGGCTTTAGATAGTAAAAGCGGTATTATGGTGCTTGAAATTTTAAAAAAATTAAATACACAAGGGCATACCATAGTGCTTGTAACACACGATCCAAAAATCGCAGCACAAGCTAAAAGAGTGATAGAAATCAAAGACGGCGAGATTTTAAGCGATAGCAAAAAAGATAAGATTGTTTATCAAGGACAGGTTAAAAGTATGCCAAAAGAGAAAAAAACTCTTACCTTGCTTAAAAATCAAGCCTTTGAATGTTTAAAAATAGCTTATTCTTCCATACTTGCACACAAACTTCGTTCCATTTTAACCATGTTAGGGATTATTATAGGTATAGCTTCGGTTGTGTGCGTAGTAGCTTTAGGGCTTGGCTCTCAAGCTAAGGTTTTAGAATCCATCGCAAGACTTGGGACTAATACCATTGAAATTCGTCCTGGTAAGGGATTTGGGGATTTGCGTTCGGGTAAGACAAGGCTTAATTTTAGTGATTTAGAAACGCTTAGAAGTTTAGATTATTTAGAAGCAGTAGATGCACACTCTAATACTTCAGGCGTGGCAACTTACACGAATATTTCTTTAAGCGCTAGAGCTGAAGGAGTGGGAGTAAATAATTTTGCTATAGAGGGTTTAAAACTTCAAGTGGGTAGAATTTTAAATAATGAAGATATAGAAACTAATGCTAATGTAGCGGTGCTTGATTTTAATGCTAAGAAAAATCTTTTCCCTCGCCAAAAGAGTGAAGATGTTTTAGGGCGTGTGGTGATTTTTAATTCTCAACCCTTTAAAATCATAGGAGTTTTACAAAAAGATACAGAAAAGCCTATAGAAGATAATGTAGTGCGCCTTTATATGCCTTATACTACGCTGATGAATAAGCTTACAGGCGATAGAAATTTGCGTGAAATTATAGTAAAAGTAAAGGATGATGTGAGTTCTACTTTGGCTGAAAATGCTGTCATTAGAATTCTAGAAATCAAACGCGGACAAAGGGATTTTTTCACTTTTAATTCTGATACCTTTAAGCAAGCTATCACAGCAAATAAACGCACGACTACCATACTTACGGCTTCGGTGGCGGTGATTGCTTTGATTGTTGGGGGTATAGGCGTGATGAATATCATGCTTGTTTCGGTGAGTGAAAGAACAAGAGAAATAGGAATTCGTATGGCAATAGGCGCTAGAAGAGAGGATATCATGATGCAGTTTTTAATCGAAGCGGTGATGATATGTTCTATGGGTGCGATTTTAGGAGTTTTGCTTTCTGTTTTTGTGATTTTTGGTTTTAATACTCTAAGCACTGATTTTCCTATGATTTTAAATGCGTATTCTGTGCTTTTGGGTTTATTAAGTTCTGTTTTAATTGGGGTTATTTTTGGATTTTTCCCTGCAAGAAATGCAGCCAATTTAAATCCTATTAGCGCCTTATCAAAGGAATAAAATGAAAAATTTATTGAGTATTTTACTGGCATTTTTTTTAAGCGCCTGTGGTGTAAAACTTAGCTTGCCTAAAGAGCCTACAATGAGCGAAGAGAGCTTTAAAGACTTAAATATCACTTATGATTGGTATAAGGCTTATGATAATGCTAAATTGAATGAATTTTTAAATTTTGTTTTGTTAAATAATAGCGATATAAATATAGCTAGAAGCACTTTGCTGACAGCTTTAGCAAGGGCTGATTTGATAGATTATGATTTTTATCCGACTTTAAGTGCAAATTTGGGGCTTAGTGGAGAAAAGAATTTAAATTCTGGAGTCCAAAGTAAGAAATTTAGCAATAGTCTTAATTTAAGCTATGAGCTTGACATTTATGGAAGGATAAGGGATAGCTCAAGTGCGAGTGATTTTAGCGCAAAGGCCAGTGCTTATGATCTTGAAAATTTGAAAATCAGTATGATTAATACGGCTTTAAATGGTATTTTTGAACTTGCTTATTTTAATGATGTGGATAATTTACTTAAAGAGTATCTAGCTAATTTAGAACAAATGAGAGAGCTTTATGCTTATAAATTTGAGCTTGGAAAAATCGAAGAACTTGATTTGCTTAATATAGAGCAAAATTTATTAAAGGCAAGGCAAGATTTATTACGCAATGAGCAAAATCGCAATTTACTTATAAAAAATTTACAAGATTTGATAGGAAAGCAAGAGGGCTTTGCGTATATTGATTATTTTAAAGCTTTAACTCTTTCTGATTTTAAGAATTTAAATCCTAATTTTAATATTCCTTTAGAAGCTCTTGTGTATCGTCCTGATGTGCGTTCTAAGCTCAATACCCTTAAATCCGCTTTTAAAGACTATACTTCGGTGCAAAAATCAATCTTTCCAAGCATTTCTTTAGGCGGGGCTTTAAATGGCAGCGATAAGCAATTTGATGATAGTTTTAAATTTGAAGTTTTGAGTGGCAATATAAAAATTTCCTTACCTTTCTTAGACTATGGCAGAGTAAAGCAAAATATCAAAATTTCGCAGTTTGATTATGAGAGTGCGCTTGTTAATTACGAGCAGAGTTTACAAAGTGCTATGAATGAATTTGCCTTAAATTATAAAGACTATCAAAGCAATACTATGCTACTTCAAATTTTAAAAGATACTAGCTTTAAGCAAGAGTTGATCACTCAAGCTTATTGGGAAAAATATAATTTGGGTAAAAGTGAATTAAAAGATTATTTAGATGCTTCTAATACTTTAAATTCCGCTAAGCAAAGTTTGCTAGGAGCTAGGTTTAATCTTCTTAAAACCATCAATTCTTATTATCAAATCACAGCTTTAAACTATGATGAAAGAAATTTGGAAATGCCTTAATTTGTATCGCTTTATCTGCTAAAATATCAAGTAGATAAGGCTTTTTTAATTATATCGATAAAATTAAAAATCAATAATGCACATATTTTTTTAAATCATCAAGCAATTTTTTAGCCATTAATTCATAGCCTTTAATGGTTAAATGTACATCTTGCAAAGAGAGTTTTTGCTCTATCCATTTATTTTTTCCACCGCTATCTTGCATGAATTGGTGCATATCAAAAAGAAGGGTTTTTTCTTCTTTGGCTACCTCATAAAGTGCTTGCCTTATAGCAAAAAAATCAGGAGCTAGGGTGTATTTTTTACCTTGTTTTTTTACCACAGTAGGAGGAGAAACAAGCATGATAAGGGCGTTTTTATTGTAAGTTTTGAGTGTGTGAATCCAATCTTTTAAATTCTTTTTAAATTTGTTTTTTTCAAAACCTTTAAAAAGTGCGTCATTAGAACCATAAGCAAGTAAGATTAAATCATTAGATAGGAGTTTTAATTCTTGCTCGCTTACTTTTTTATTCCACGACATCCAAAGATCGCTTTTTGCCCCATTGATCGCTATGGTATCTAAATAAGCATTATCCTCTTTGCTGGTGATAAAATATCCTCCTAATTGAGCGTTTTTTTGTAAGGCAGAAATTTGCAAAGGAAAAACAAGTTCGTATTCTTTATATGACCATTTATTGGCTACTGATCTTAGCTCATAGCTTTTGTTTTGAGCGTCTTTAATGCTAAAGGCATTGGTGTTATTTGGAGCTTTAAAGACAAAACCTACTTTAAATTTTTTCTTGTCTAAATTAGTATCAAGGGTGATTTTTGCACCCTTTTCTTTAGCCTTAGCTATTATCCCACCTAAAGGAAAATCAATACCTGCGGTGTCTGTATTTCTTGAATTTAAAATTTCATAATCTTTATAAGAATAATCAAGATTTAAATTTTGTTGATATTTGGGTTGCAAAGGGTAGGCAAAGCCTATGGAATTTGATTTTATCAAATATCCTCTAATAACACGCGGAAAAAAATCTGCTGCCGTGTGAGAATCTCCATAAATTCTAATACCTATGTTTTTATGCTCTTTAAGTTTTTGCTCCAAAAGCTTTAAGTCTTTTTTGGAAGCATAATTGCTTAAAGCACTTTTGTTTTTGGTTTGGCTTAGAATTTCATCTATGGTATGGTTTGTGTTATTTGCGTATAAATTGATTGAAAATATAAGAATTAATAATATAGCTTTAAATTGCTTAATTTGCATTTTCTTCCTTGATTGTTATATGTTGAAGCAAGAGTTTTGACATCTCTTTTGCTCCGTTTGAGGTAAAATGAATTCCATCGTCTGTTCTCATTTTTATACTTTTGTTGTTTTCATTTTTAATATAGGTTGAAAATTCATCATTAACGCTAAAAAATAGTTTTGTATTGATAAAAATTTGTTTATTTTTGAGAATTTCTTCGCTATAAATTTTGTTTAGAATTTGTATTTTTTCATTGAGTTCATTTTTTTTAACAGGAGGAATTTCAAACCAAAGAATTTTTGCATGATGTTGTTTAGCTATATTGATGATTTCATTTACTCTATAGGTGTAGATGTCAATCCAGCTATCTGAACCAAAGCGGTGATAAACTCCACCTTTTTTGATATCCCAAGGATCATTTGCCCCTAGTAAGACAACTAGATATTTAATGTTGGGATTTTTTGCAAAAGCTTCTTTGGTTGCTTTTGCCCAATCAAAATAAGATTTGTAAGAAAGTCCTGTATTTTGCTTGCTAAGATCATTAGCTTTTAAACCTAGATCAATTAAATCACGATTGAGTGCAATTGCAACGCCTTGCATTAAAGAATCGCCTATAAATAAAAATTCATCACCTTTATGAACTTCTAATTTGGTATTGTCAATAAAACTGACATTTTCGTCTTCTGTTTGCTGTATATCTTCAATAGTGGTGTTTTTATCGATAAAATCATTACTTGCATTAAGTTCATCCATATCTTCTTGAACCATGATATTTTCTTCTATATTTTGAGGTAGAGGCTCATTACTTAGTATTGCACGGATTTGTTCTAGTTTATTTTTAAAACCATTGGCCTCTTGCAAAATATCGTTTTTAGGATAAAATGTAAAGTGATATTTTTGCTCGATATAAGAAAAAATGCTTTGATTCATCACAAGGCAAACCAGTACAAAAACTATAATCAAAATAAAGAAGAATTTAATCATTTTCATTTAAAAACTCGAATAAATAAAATCAGGAATGCCATTTGGCATAAAAGTAAACACTAAAAGCAAGATAAAAGTAATTATGAATGGCTTGAGTAAAAAGGGCGTAAGATTTAAAATTTTTACACAGTATTCTTTAAAATTGATAAATAAAGGATAAATCATAAAAAGTACACCAAAACTTACAAGCATATAAATATCATTATAGCTAGGAATTTGGAAGAAATTATTATAACAAGCTTTGAAGTATTCTAAAGCATCTTCTAAATTTTTATTATAATAAAAGAAAATCCAAGTAAAACATACAAATTGAAAGGTTAAAAATCTTCCTAAAGCTGGAATTTTTTGAAGGCTGAATTTGCTTAAAGCAAGTAAATGGATAAATACAATACCCAAGCCATGCAATAAACCCCAAACCCCAAAAGCCAAAGTACTTCCATGCCATAAGCCCGAAAGAATAAAAGCGATGAGTATATTAGCTACAGTGCGAGGCATTCCTTTTCTGTTGCCTCCTAAAGGAATATAGATATAATCTCTTATGAAAGTTGAAAGGCTGATGTGCCATCTAGCCCAAAATTCTTTAAGATTTTTAGCTAGATAAGGCATATTAAAATTCGGTGGCAAGGTAAAACCTAACATTAAAGCAAAAGCACAAACTAGATCTACATATCCACTAAAATCGCAATATATTTGCACCGCATAAGCGTAAATTGCACTTAGAAGTTGTATAAAATTATAAGATTGTGGAAAATCTAAAATATTTTTGGCATAAATTCCTAAGTAATTAGCAATAAGAACTTTTTTCACTATACCAAAAATAAGCAAAATGATGATCAAATTTGCATGTTTAAATTCGCGTTTTTGATAAGCTTGTTCGAAAAAAAACGCACTACGCATAATCGGCCCTGCAAGTAGGGTAGGGAAAAATGATAAAAAGGTTGCTAAATTTAAAAAGCTTTCTAAATGATGTTTTTTGTATACATCTACAAGGTAAGTAATAGAAGCAAAGGTGTAAAAACTAATGCCTATAGGCAAGATAAGTTCGATATTTAAAAAATCAAGCCCCAAAAAGCTTAGCACTTGATCAAGACTTCCTTTGATATTTGGAAAATATTTGAAAAAACATAAATTTAATATTATAAAAGTTATACAAGTAGCAAAAATATATCGTTTTCGACGCACAAAGATAAGCAAGGCAAAAAAATGTATAAAAAAAGTGTAAATAAATAAAATTAAAGCAAAATAAGGATTAATCAGTATATAAATAAGATATGAAAAAGCCAAGATTAAAATATTTTGTATTTTATAATTATCTTTAAATGCCCAATATATGGCAAAAAATACAATCATTAAAATACTAAATTCTAAAGAAAAATAAGTCATACGCTACCTAAGATGAAATTATAATTTTGCCTTTTTCAAGGCAAAAATATTATTTTTTAGACAAAGCTAAATTTTTGATATATTGATCAGCTAGATATAAGCCGTTTCCATTGTCACTGATGAGTTTGATTTTATCTACTATACCACGGAAAAGTGCTTCTTCTTCGTGCTGTTCGCTTACATACCATTGAAGAAAATTAAAAGTAGAATAATCTTTATTGCCTAGCATGTGCTCTACAAGATCGTTGATTGATTTTGTAATGCTTTGTTCATGCTCGTAAGTTTTTTCAAAAACATCAAGTAAAGATTTGAAATTTTGTTCAGGTTGCTTCACTTCTTTAAGCTCTACATGTGAATCTGTTTCATTAAGATAAGTTATAAGTTTTCTTGCGTGTTCGCTTTCTTCGCTTGCGTGTTGAAAAAGAAAGAGCCCAGCTCCATCAAGACTATTTTCATAGCACCAAGAACTCATACTTAGATATAAATTAGCTGCATACATTTCTTTGTTGATTTGCTCGTTTAATAAATCAACTACTTTTTTTGAAAGCATTCTATCTCCTTATTTTTATTTTTAGAATGTTTTTAAAATGATATATTGATTTTTTTAAAACAAGCTAAATTTTTAAAGGATTGAAGTTAAAATATATAAAATAAAAATAAAATGTTTCTAAATGAAATTAAGCTTTATATTTTATTACGAGTATAGATTTTATTTTAAGGCTGAAAATCTGCAAAGATTTTTAGGTGGGCGTGCTTTTAGAGGTTTCAAAAGGACTAAGTCCTTTGTCGCAAGACGGAATTTATTTCCGTTGCGAAGTAAAAAATGTTTCCAAAATGTTTCCAACTTTTTCTAAACTTCCGTTACTTTTTTAAAAGTAAGGAGAAAAAATGAAAAAAATTCTAGCTTTAAGTGTTGCAAGTTTTGCTTTAGCGGGTGCTTTAAATGCGGCTGATTTAAAAATCGCAGGTTCATCAACCGTGTATCCATTTACTTCTTTTGTAGCTGAAGAGTATGCAGCGATTCACAATACAAAAACTCCTATCGTAGAGAGTCTAGGAACAGGGGGTGGATTTAAAGTATTTTGTGAAGGCATAACTGATATTTCTAATGCTTCAAGAGCGATGAAATTCAGTGAATTTGAAACTTGTAAAAAAGCGGGAGTTACTGATATAGTAGGGATTATGGTAGGTTATGATGGTATAGTTTTAGCGCAAAATAAAGCCAACGCGCCTTTAAACATCACCAAAAAAGAACTTTTCCTAGCTCTAGCTAAAGAGGTTCCACAAGGTGGCAAACTTGTCCCAAATCCTTATACAAACTGGAATCAAATCAATAAAAATTTACCTAATCGTAAAATCAGTGTTTATGGTCCTCCATCAAGCTCAGGTACAAGAGATACTGTAGAAGAGCTTGTAATGAGTGATATTTCTAAAAAAATTCCTGAATACAAAGGCGAGTATAAAACCATACGCCAAGATGGAGCTTATATTCCAAGTGGTGAAAATGATAATCTAATCGTTTCAAAACTTACTATCGATAAAGATGCTTTTGGACTTTTTGGTTACGGATTTTTAGTAAGCAATGTGGATAAAATCAATGCAGCCGATATCGATGGCGTAAAAGCGGATGAAAAAAATATTGCTGATGGAAAATACGATCTTGCAAGAAGTTTATTTATTTATATCAATGCTAAGAAAAATCCTAAAGAAGCCTTTGAATTTGCAAAAATTTATATGAGTGATGATTTAGCAAAAAGCGGAGGAGAGCTTGAAAAAATAGGACTTGTTCCTTTAAGTGATGATAAATTAAAAGCTTCTCAAAAACACGTAGAAGATAGAAAAATTTTAAATGATGAGCTTGTAAAAGCTGGAAAAGTTTTTTAAGGAAAAACTTTGTTAAAAGAAAAAATAATCAAATTTGCACTTTTTTTATGTGCTTTTGTAAGCGTGATAGTAAGTTTTGCTATCATGCTTACAATTTTAATTGAAGCTTTAAAATTCTTTCAAAAAGAAAGTGTTGTTACCTTTTTATTCTCAAGTCAGTGGGCAGCTGATGCAGCTTTTATGAATGCAGATGGCACGAGCAAACAAGGTGTTTTTGGAGCACTATCGCTTTTTTGGGGAACTTTTTATATTTCATTGATTGCTATGCTAACAGCTCTACCTTTAGGGGTTATGTGTGCTATATATTTAGGTGTTTTTGCTGGCAAAAAATCTAAAAATTACTTAAAACCTATTTTAGAAATCATTGCAGGGATTCCTACTGTTGTTTTTGGATTTTTTGCGGCTATAGTTGTAGCGCCTTTTATAGTGTGGTTTTTTTCTTTATTTGGCATACAAGCAAGCTTTCAAAGTGCTTTAGGCGCAGGTTTTATCATGGGGATCATGATAGTACCTATAGTGGCTTCGTTATCTCAAGATTGCATTGAAGCAGTAAGCGAGAAAAGGATTAATGGCGCTTATGCTTTAGGTATGACAAAAAAAGAAGTGGTTTTTGCTGTGATTTTGCCCGAGGCTATTCCAGGTATAGTTGCAGCTTGTCTTTTAGGACTTTCAAGAGCCTTAGGCGAAACTATGATAGTGGTGATGGCAGCTTCTTTGCGTCCAAATTTAACTTTAAATTTTTTAGAAGATATGACAACGGTAACGGTAAAAATCGTAGAAGCTTTAAGCGGAGATCAAGCTTTTGATAGTTCTTTGGCTTTAAGTGCCTTTTCTTTAGGTTTGGTGCTTTTTATCATCACTTTAATCATCAATATGTTTAGCGTTTATCTTATCAATCGCTTTCACAAAAGGAAAAATTTATGAAAAAACTTTTTAAAAAAAGACAAAAAGCTTCAAAGTCTTTTAAAAGACTTTGTAAAATGGGGCTTTATATTAATTTAATTTTTCTTTGTATCTTTTTAGGAAGTGTGGCTTATCTTGGATTTCCTGCTTTTAAGCAAACTTATATTTTTGTAGAGGCTAATAGAAATTCTCCTGCTTATGATCTTTTATCTCGCGCTGAGCAAAGAAAGATAAGAACAGGGCAAATCACTGAAAAATCTTGGCTTTTGGCAAATTCAGAAGTAGATCAATATATGAAGCAAAAATATAATCGCCTTAGTGAAAAACAAAGAACTTTAGTCGATGATCTTGTGCAAAAAGGCGAGATAGAGCTTAAATTTAATAGCAATTTCTTTTTAAATGGGGACTCAAAATCTCCTGAAAATTCAGGAATTTTATCTTCAGTTGTAGGGACTTTGCTTGTTATGCTTGTGTGTATGGTAGTAAGTGTTCCTATAGGCGTTGCAGCGGCGATTTACTTGGAAGAATTTGCACCACAAAATATCCTTACACATTTTATAGAAGTGTGTATTAACAACCTTGCAAGTATTCCTAGTATCTTGTTTGGACTTTTGGGACTTGGAGTGTTTATCAATCTTTTTGGAATGCCTCGCTCAAGTGCTTTAGTGGGTGGGCTTACTTTGGCGATCATGAGTTTACCTATTATCATTGTTTCAACCAAAGCGGCCTTAAAAAGTGTGGATATCAATATGAAAAATGCTGCTTATGCCTTAGGTATGACAAAGGTTCAAATGGTAAAAGGTATTATGTTACCTTTGGCTATGCCTATGATTTTAACAGGTTCTATTTTGACTTTAGCAGGGGCTATAGGCGAGACTGCACCTTTGATGATTATCGGTATGATAGCCTTTATCCCTGATGTAGCTAGTTCGATTTTTGATCCAACTAGCGTTTTACCTGCTCAAATTTACTCATGGTCGGCTATGCCAGAGCGTGCATTTTTAGAAAGAACCGCAGCGGGTATTATTGTGCTTTTAGGACTTTTAGTCGTGTTAAATCTTAGTGCAATATTATTAAGAAAATATTTTCAAGGAAAATTAAAGTGATAGCAAAAACAACAAATTTAAATTTATTTTATGGAAAAAAACAAGCTTTATTTGATATCAATATGCAAATAGAGCAAAACAAAATTACCGCACTCATCGGTGCTTCTGGATGTGGTAAATCCACTTTTTTGCGTTGTTTTAACAGAATGAATGATAAAATCGCAAAAATCGATGGTTTAGTAGAAATTGAAGGAAAAGATGTTAAAAATCAAGATGTAGTAGCTTTGCGTAAAAATGTAGGTATGGTTTTTCAACAACCCAATGTTTTTGTAAAAAGCATTTATGAAAACATCTCTTATGCACCAAAACTTCACGGTATGATTAAAAACAAAGATGAAGAAGAAGCTTTGGTGGTGGATTGCTTGCAAAAAGTGGGGCTTTTTGAAGAGGTTAAAGATAAATTAAAGCAAAATGCCCTAGCTCTTTCAGGCGGACAACAACAACGCCTTTGTATCGCAAGAGCTTTAGCAATAAAACCTAAGCTCTTGCTTTTAGATGAGCCAACTTCCGCACTAGATCCTATTAGCTCAGGTGTTATAGAAGAGCTCTTAAAAGAACTAAGTCATAATCTTTCTATGATCATGGTTACGCATAATATGCAACAAGGTAAACGCGTAGCTGATTATACGGCATTTTTTCACCTAGGTGAGCTTATAGAATTTGGAGAAAGCAAGGAATTTTTTGAAAATCCAAAACAAGAAAAAACCAAGGCTTACTTAAGCGGTGCTTTTGGGTGAGATTTATTTTTTGGAAATTTGATGATATAATTAATTAAAAATTTCCAAAAAAAGGTTTAATATGATTATAAACCAAATTTATTCTATAGATTCTTGTGATGATGTAGAATTAAATATCAAAAGGGGAAGTAAATTAGAATTTAGATTGACTTATGATGATAGTAAAGAAATAGAAGCTATTGTTTGTATTATTCCAGGTGGTGCTGAAGATATGAATAACTATATTTATGTCGATGATTACTTGGCTAGAAATTATAATGTTGCTATTATTAATATTAACTATCATTGCATAGGAAATAGACCTCATTTGGGTTCTAGTTTTTATTTAGATGATATAGATAAAATTATTTTGGATACTAGCTTAAAAACTATCAATTTAAACCATATAAATGTTTTTGATATAAATTCTTATGAAAATCTAAATAATGCTTTTATAAGAATAGATCAAGAAATTCAAAAATTAAAATTAAATCAAAAACTAAATCAAAACTATAAATTAAGAACGCATGTAAGCTTTTTACCATCTAAAAATGAATATCAAAATTTTGGTATAATGCAAGCTATGGATATTTTAAATGCTATTTTTTATATAAAAGAAAATTCTCCATTTAAACTAATGAGGGGGGGGGTATTAGAACGATTTTGTTTGGAAATTCATATGGCGGATATTTAGCAAATTTATGTGCAAAAATAGCTCCTTGGAGTATTGATTTTATATTAGATAATTCTTCTTTTGTTAATTTGTTTGGAAATATTTTTAGACTTATAGGTTTTGGAAAAGAAATCGATTTTACTAGATATCATGGAACATATGATGATACTTTATTTAAAAATATATTTTTATATTTAAGTGATAAAACTTATTGGAATAATAATAAATTTTCAAAAAATTATTTTTCAAATGCTAGAAAAATCATAAGAGAACCATTAAACAAAGAACATCTAATAATACAAAGCTTATACCCAAATCCAAAATATATTTTATATCATAGTATTTTTGATGAAAGATCTCCTTTTAAAAATAAGGAAAATTTTGTACATATTTTAAAAGAATTAAATTTTAAAGTAGAATTTTTTGCTATTTCACAAGTTGATAATAAGTTTATTAAAAATTTAAATCATGGAATGGGATTGAGCACAAAATTATTTTTTAAAAAACATTTATTGCAAATATTAAAAGAACCTTTGCAAGATAAAATTTGCAAGAAGGAAGTCTCATATAAATGTGATGAGCTAGTGTATACTTTCAAAGAAGAAAATCATCAAATTATTTTAAATATAACAAATTGAGTATATTAAATATTTATATTTAAAAAAGTAATTTTTAAGTAGAATTGTTTTTTAAAAGAAATATTTAAAAAAAGAGATAAGATAATATCATGGCAAAAAAACAACTCTCCTTAACAAGACTTAGTTTTCCTATATTTTGGGATTTGCTTTCTAAGTATTTAACTGTGATTATCAATACCGCTATGGTGTCGCATTATTCTAATTTTCTTGTTGGTGCTATGGGCGCTGGAAATCAAATTTTAGATCTTTTTATCACTATTTTTTCATTTTTAAGTGTGGGTTGTAGTGTGCTGATCGCACAAGCAATTGGTGCAAAAGATCATGTTTTAGTAAGAAAAGTGATTCATCAAAGTTTGTTCTTAAATGCACTTTTAGGCTTTGTATGCGGTGTGCTTATTTTATGGCATGGGGAGTATTTGCTTTATCTTTTAAAAATTCCACAAGAATTGCTCAAAGATAGCGAAATTTACTTACATATGCTTGCAATTTGTTTGTTTTTTGATGCCATAGGTATTGTTTTAGCTGCTATTGTAAGGGTTTATAATATGGCTTATTGGGTCATGTTTATAGGTTTTTTGATGGATATAGTGGTGATTTGCGGAAATTATTATGTTTTGCATTATACAAAGTCAGAACTTTTTGGAATAGGGCTTAGTAATATTTTTGCTCGCATTGTTGCTATAGTTGCTTTGTTTGCGATACTTTTTTATAAACTTAAAATTCATCTTAAAATCAAAGAAATGATAAAACTTGAAAAAGAAGTTTTAAAAAAGGTTTTAAATATAGGTGGATTTTCAGCAGGGGAAAATCTTTTGTGGATAGTCCAATACACTATAGCTTTTGCTTTTGTAGCAAGTTTAGGTGAGGCGAGTTTGAGTGTGCAAACGATTTATTTTCAAATTTCAATGCTTATCATGCTTATAGGACAAGCTATAAGCATAGCTAATGAAATTATAGTAGGTAAATTAATCGGTGCTAGATATGAAAATATAGCTTATAAACACGCTTGGCGTGCTTTATATTTTAGTGTAATAGCGAGTGCTTTAGTGGCACTTTTGAACTATCTTTGTCAAGATTTTACTATGCAAATTTTAGGGCTTAAAGAAGAGTTAAAAAATTTAATGATACCTTTATTTGCTCTTTCAATCTTTCTTGAAATTTCACGAACTTTTAATATAGTTATGGTTAATTCCTTGCGCGCAAGTGGCGATGCTAAGTTTCCATTTTTTAGCGGACTTGTTTTTATGATGGGGGTATCTTTGCCTGTGGGTTATATGCTTTGTTTTCATTTTAATCTTGGAATTTTAGGGGTTTGGATAGGATTTTGTGCAGATGAGTTTTTGCGTGGAATGGTAAATTCATACAGATGGGAAAGTAAAAAATGGCAAGGCAAAGCTCTAGTTTAAAATCATTTATTTATAAAGATGAGTGCTATTTTTATTCTAAAAAATGCATAAAAACTTTAAGATTAAGGCTAAATGAAAAGGGTGAATTTGTTCTTAGTATTCCTTATTTTTGCACCTTTAAAAGTGTTTATGAGTTTTTAGATAAATCAAGTTCTTGGATGAATGAGGCAAAAATAAGATTTGAAAAAAAAGTTTTAAAAGATGATGAGTTAATCTTTTTAGCTAAAAAATATAAAATTATTTTTGATGAAAATGCCAAAAAAATTTATTTTGATAAAGATAAAATAATTTGTCAAAATAAAGCAAAATTAGATTTATTTTTAAGACAAAATGCTAAAAAGATTTTTACTTTTTATCTTAAAAAATGGAGTAAAAAAACAGGTTTATTTTACACGCATTTAAGCATTAAAAATATGAAAACGCGTTGGGGTTCTTGCAATCACAATAAAGCTTATATTAATTTAAATTTAAAACTCATTCAAAAGAGTTTAAGAGCTATTGAATATGTGATTTTGCATGAAATTAGCCATTTAAAATTTCCCAATCATAGCAAAGAATTTTATACTTTTATAGAGCATTTTATGAGTGATTTTAGGCAAAGAGAGAAAGAATTTTTAAGTTAAAAATGTTATATTTATAGTTTATTTTTCAAAAAAGGCATAATATGACTTTGGATTTTGATTTTATTTATAATGCGGATAATGATATTTTTGAATATTTATTGCGTTTTTATGCGAAAAATTATAACTACACCCTTAGTAAAGAAAAAAATACTTATCATTTTTCTATCGATGCAGATGAAGAAAATTTAAAGACTTTTTGTGATTCTTTGAATTTCATGAGTCATAGCGTTTTTTTGAAAAAATTTGATGTAAAAGCGGGGCAGGGTTTTAGCCCTTGTATACCAGAAGATAAAGAATTTTCGAAATTTTCTTATATTACGCATTTAAATTCTAATGCTTATCAAGAAAAAAAACTTTTAAACAAAAATGAATGGGGTGTGTTTTGTGAGTGTGAATTTTCAAGCAATTTATCAGAATTTGAAAAAATCAATGAAGAAAATTTCAATACTTTTTTAAATCTTGCTTTTGATTTGTTAAGTCAAGAAAAAAAGATTTATTTAAAAGATAAAAATGGTATTTATGAATTTTCTTTGTTTAAGAACGAATTTATAGGAGATTTTTTGCTTCCTTGTGATATTAAGGCTATAAATTCAGTTTTTGTTTGTTCAAATGAAAATTTAAAATTTCTTGCAAGTTTAGAAAAACCTTTGATGAAACTAAGGCTTAATGCCATGTTTAGAAAAAATCACAATCTTGATTTTAATGATTTTAAAATCAGACTTGCTAGGGATTTGTTTTGTTTTGCTTTAGGTTTAAAACTTTTTGAAAATGAATATAAATTTTTAAGTGTAAAAAAGATAGAAGAATATCAAAAAGATTTTTATATCAGTGCTTTAGATGAGCAAGTGGTGGTTTTGGAAGGCTTTGAATTTATCAATGCTAAGGCAAGAGAGCTTATTTTTTCTAAAGAAGATAAAAATATGGCAAGAATTTCTTATCTTGTAAGCCGTTATAAAGAAAAGGCTTTTATTTTAGAGCTAAGTAAGGATTATGAAGATATTTTGCTTATCAATAAAGAGCTTAATTTACTTAAACTTTCCTTGCCAAAACACAGCAAAGAACTTTATGAAGAGATTAAAAAAGATGAAATTGGTGCAAGGCTTTTAGAAAATTTTAACAAGGAATTTCCTCTTTTAGATGAAAATTTTGAGCTTCAAAACAATTTTTATTCCTTGCTTGGCTTGCTGGGTAGAGTGCTAAATTTGGGTAGAAATTTACAAGAGAGTGCTAGTGAGCTTTTAAAAATCGCTGATGAGTCAAAAATGCCTCGTGGAGTAAAGATTGATTATCGCTTGAAAGAAGATAAAAGTTTTGATTATACAAGAACCTTAAGATCTGCCATGAGTTTTATGTTAGCAGGTGTAGATAGTGCTAATATCGCCTATGGAGCGGTTGAGAGTTTGGCTTATTTCTTACGTGATACTTATGATGAATTAAGAGAGAAAAAGCAAAGTGATTTAGCGCTTATAAGTGGATCTTTGTTTGAACATAAATCTTTGCTTAAAAATACTTTAAAACATCTTAAAAATTGTCAGCTAAGCGATGCGCCACTTAGGGTATAAGATCAAAATTTCAGGTCTAGTTCAAGGGGTGGGTTTTCGCCCTTTAGTTTATGAACTAGCTTTGAAATCAAAGCTTTTTGGAGAGGTAAGAAATGATGGTTTTGGGGTAGAAATCATCCTTGCTTGCACTCAAAAAGAATGTGAAAATTTCATAGAAAATTTAAAAAATCATCTTCCACCTTTAGCAAGAATAGATCAGCTTATAATCACGCAAATTTCAATTTCAAACTATGAGAATTTTAGCATTACTCCTTCTTTAGAGAATACAAAAAGCACGCCTATGTTAAGCGATTTTGCGCTTTGTAAGGAGTGTAAAAAAGAATTTTTTGATGAAAAAAATCCACGCTTTTTATATCCTTTTATCACTTGCACACATTGTGGGCCACGCTTTAGTATTATAAAAAGTCTTCCTTATGATAGATTTAATACCTCTATGCAAGAATTATTGATGTGTGAGTTTTGTAAAAGTGAATATGAAGATCCTAAAAATAGGCGTTTTCATGCCCAGCCTATTAGTTGTCCTAAATGCAAAATCAATGTTTTTCTTAAAAATCCAAAGGGTGAAATTTTAGCTAAAGATCAAGAAGCTTTTATGCAAAGTGCGAAGTTTTTAAAGGAAGGTAAAATTTTAGCCATAAAAGGCATAGGTGGTTTTCATCTCATGTGCGATGCTTTTAATGAAGAAGCTTTAAAAACTCTAAGACTTAGAAAAAATCGCCCTAAAAAACCTTTTGCTTTGATGTGTAAAGATTTACAAAGTGCTAAAGAACTTGCCTTTATAGATGAAAAAGAAGAAGCTTTGCTTGGTGGGGTTTTAGCTCCTATTGTGATTTTAAAGGCAAAAAAAGCCTTTTCTTTAATCGCTCCTGATGTTGATAAAATCGGTATTATGTTAGCTTATACACCTTTACATCTTTTGCTTTTTGAGTATTTTAAAGGAAGCCTTGTAGCAACGAGTGCGAATTTAAGCGGAGAAAGTATTATTAAAGATGAGTTTAATTTGTGTAAAAAACTTGATAAAGTTTTTGATTTTTATTTGGATTATGATAGGGAAATTATCAATGCAAGTGATGACAGCATAGCTCAAGTGGTAAATGGTGAAACTATGTTTTTGCGTACTTCAAGGGGTTTAAATCCTTTTTATTTGGAAAGAAATTTTAATAAAAAAGGCACTTTTTTAGCTTTGGGTGCAGAGCTTAAAAATGAATTTGTGATTTTTTATGAAAATAAACTTTTAATTTCTCCTTATATAGGGGATTTGAAAAGTCTTGATGTGCATGAGAGATTTTTTAAACTTTTAGAATTTTTTAAACAAAATTATGATTTGAAATTTGATGCGATTTTGTGTGATAAACACCCGCATTTTAGCTATGCAAAAGAATTTGAAGAAAGGATTAAAATTTCTCATCATTATGCGCATTTTTGTGCGGCTTATTTTGAATACGAAGAAAATTTTGCAAAAGATGAAAAGGCTTTAGCTTTTATTTGTGATGGAACAGGTTATGGCGAAGATGGTAAAATTTGGGGTGGAGAAGTTTTTGTAGGAAATTTAAAAGAATATGAAAGAATTGCACATTTTGAAAATTTCACTCTTATAAATAGTGATATTAAAAATATACAAAATTTAGCCTTAAGTCTTATTTTTCATTATGATTTAGAAGATAAGGCTAAGGACTTTTTAGCAAAAATTCCAAAAATTAAACTTAAAAATCTTAAAAAAATTTATTCTCATTCTAACTTACAAACAAGTTCTTTAGGACGCATTATCGATGCTTTTGGAAGTATTGTTTTTAACTTAGAAAAAAGTTCTTATGAAGCTCAAGTTGGCTTAATGTGTGAAGCTTTTTATGATAAAAATCTTGATTTTTCTTATAAGCTTTTTGTAGAAAAAGGGCAGGTTAATTTTAAAAATTTAATCCTAGGAGCTTTGCAAGATGAAAAAACTAAGGCGATTACAGGTATGTTTAATGCCTTGGCAAATTTTATCATAGATTTTAGCAAAGATTATGATTTAAAAGTGCTTTTAAGCGGAGGGATTTTTCAAAACAAAACCTTGCTTGAAATTTTAAAAGCTAAAAATTTTGATTTTTTTATACCTTTAAAGTACCCTTGTAATGATAGCTCCATAGCCTTAGGACAAATGGTGCATTTTTTAAATTTAGAAAAATAAAGCAAATATTCTAAAAACTCATAATTTTTTAATGCTTTTAAGGTTAAAATGAAACAAAAAATATATAAGGAAAGAAAATGTGTAAAGATTGCGGCTGCTCTATAAATTCAAGCCATACGCATGGTCATCATCACGATCACCATCATGAAAATCCAAGCTTAAAAGAGGGTAAAACCATAGAAGTGATTTCTAAAATTTTAAGCAAAAATGATGAAGAAGCTAAGCATAATAGAGCGCATTTTAATGAAGCTAACACGCTTTGTATCAATTTAATGAGTTCTCCAGGTAGTGGAAAAACCACGCTTTTAGAAAGCACGATTAAGGCTTTGAAAAATGAACTTAAAATTGCTGTGATTGAAGGGGATTTAGAAACCAATAATGACGCTCTAAGAGTAAAAAATGCCGGAGCTTTGGCGTATCAAATCACTACAGGGCAAAGCTGTCATTTGGACGCTTTTATGGTGCATGAGGCTTTGCACCATTTAGCCATTGATGATGTGGATTTGCTTTTTATAGAAAATGTTGGAAATTTGGTTTGTCCTGCAAGTTATGATTTAGGAGAGCATTTAAAAGTGGTTTTGCTTTCGGTAACTGAAGGAAGTGATAAACCGCAAAAATACCCCGTGATGTTTAAAAAGGCTGATATAGTTTTAATCACAAAGGCAGATTTGGCTCATCATTTTGATTTCGATATTAAAGAGGCGACTAGGTTGATTAAAGAATTAAATCCTAGAGCAGATATTATCACTCTTGATGCAAAAAATGGCACTAATATGGAGCTTTGGTATAAGGTGCTCAAACTTAAAAAGGAGCTTTTTTAATGTGTTTGTCTATACCTTCTGAAATTTTAGAAATCGATGAATTAAACAATGCTTTAGTACAAACTTTAGGTGTGAAAAGAAAAGTTAATTTGGATTTGATTGATGAGCCTTTAAAACAGGGCGATTATGTCTTAATCCATGTAGGCGTTGCTATGGAAAAAATCGACAAAGAAGCTGCACTAGAAAGCATTAAAACCTATCAAGAAATAGTAGAAAAAATGAATAGTGGAGAGATAAAAAGTGATGAGGGAGATTTGGGTTTAAATGAATTTCATCGATGAATTTAGAGATAAAGAAAGCATTTTAGCTTTAAAAAAACTTATAGAACAAGAACTTAAAAATCCTATCAATATCATGGAAATTTGCGGTGGGCATACGCATAGTATCATGAAATATGCTTTGCCTTCTATTTTGCCAAAGGAAATTAACTTTATCCATGGGCCAGGATGTCCTGTTTGTGTTATGCCAAGAGTTCGCATTGATACAGCTATTAAGCTAGCCTCCATGAAAGATACGATTTTTTGTACCTTAGGGGATCTTTTAAGGGTGCCTGGAAGTGAAATTTCTTTACTGGATTTAAGAGCTAAAGGGGCTGATGTTAGAGCACTTTATTCTCCGCTTGAAGTTTTGGAAATCGCTAAGCAAAATTTAAACAAAAATATCATCTTTTTTGCTATAGGTTTTGAAACCACTACGCCTATGAGTGCTTTACTTCTTCAAAAGGTTATAGAAGAAAAAATAAATAATGTCTTTTTTCATATCAATCATATCACGGTTCCAGCACCCATAGAAGCGATCATGAATGATGAAAATGTAAAAATCAATGCTTTTTTAGGCCCTTCTCATGTGAGTGTGATAACAGGTTATGGTATTTATGAGCCTTTAGCAGCAAAGTTTAAAACCCCTATAGCGGTGAGTGGTTTTGAGCCAGTTGATATTTTAGAAAGTGTGTTAAATATCATAAAACAAAGCAATGAAGGCACTTTTAAAGTGTATAATCAATACAAAAGAGCCGTAAGCAAAGAAGGCAATGTTAAAGCACAAAATTTAGTAAAAAAATACTTTAGGGTGTGTGATTTTGAATTTCGTGGCTTAGGACTTATTAAAGATGGAGGCTTGGAGTTAAAAGAAGAATTTAGTGCTTACGATGCGAGTAAAAAATTTGATTGTACGGTGCAAAGTAAAAATGAAAGCAAAGCCTGTATTTGTGGGCAAATTTTAAGAGGTTTGGCCAAGCCTTATGATTGTAAAGTTTTTGGTAAGGCTTGTACGCCAAGAAGTCCTATAGGAAGTTGTATGGTTTCTGGCGAGGGTGCTTGTGCGGCGTATTATAAATACTCAAAGGTGAATGTATGAAAAATATTTCCTTAGCCCACGGAGGTGGCGGAGAAGAGATGAACGAGCTTTTAACTAAGCTTTTTAAGATCTTTGATAATAAAATTTTAAACGAAAGCAATGATGCGGCGATTTTGGGAAATTTGGCTTTAAGCACGGATTCTTTTGTTTTAAGTCCGATTTTTTTAGATGAAGAGGTCAATATAGGCAAACTTTGTGTTTGTGGTTCTATTAACGATGTTTTGATGGTAGGTGCTAAGCCAAAATATCTAAGTTTAGGGCTTATCTTAGAAGAAGGTTTTGAGCTAGAAAAACTAGAACGCATTTTAAAAAGCATTAAAGAAGAATGTGAAAAATGCGGAGTTATGTTAGTTTGTGGCGATACTAAAGTTGTTCCTAAGGGCAAAGCAGATGAAATTTATATCAACACTACGGCCTTGGGTGAAATTATTTCTAAAAAAGAAAGTAAAAATATCAAAGCAGGGCTTAGTATACTTCTTTCAGGTGATATAGGAAGGCATGGAGCTAGTGTTTTAATCAAAAGAAATGAGTTAGAAGCTGATGTTAAAAGTGATTGTAAGGCTTTGGATAAAGAGGTTTTAGAGCTTTTAGAAAAAGATATAAAGGTTGTAGCTATGAGAGATGCTACTCGTGGGGGACTTAGTGCGGTTTTAAATGAGTGGGCAAAGCAAAGCGGAAATGATCTTTTGATCTTTGAAGAAAAAATCATCGTTCAAGATGAGGTTTTAGGACTTTGCGAGCTTTTTGGTTATGAAGCTTATGAGCTTGCAAATGAAGGCACTTTCATACTTTGCGTGGAAAAAGAAGATGAGTTAAAAGCCTTAGAAATTCTAAAAAAATACAATGTAAATGCGAGTATTATAGGAGAAGTTTTAGAAGAGAAAAAAGCACGTGTGATCTTACAAAACGCTTATGGGGCAAAACGCTTTTTAGAAAGTCCTAAAGGCGAACTTTTACCAAGAATTTGCTAATGCACGAATTAAGTATAGTAGAATCTTTAATCGAACTTTGTGAAGAAAATGCCTTAAACAATAAGGCTTACAATGTGCAAGAAATTTATGTAAAAATCGGGCGTTTGAGTGGTATAGAAGTGGATCTTTTTAAGCGTTGTTTTGAAACTTTTAAAGAAAACTCAAATATTTGTAAAAATGCTAAACTTTTTATAGAACTTGCTCCACTTGAAATTTTATGCTTAAAATGTGATCAAGTAAGCATTTTAGAAGAAAATGTTTTTAAGTGTCCTAAATGTCAAAGTATAGAATATAAAATCACACAAGGTGAGGACTTACACCTTATGCGACTTGTGATGGAGTGAGTTAGCTTTTTAAAATCCTTGCAAGTTTAAGAAAATTTGAAATCAAAAATTCTTTTTTTACGAGCTTAGAATTGGTTTTAAGCTCGTATTCGCATTTAAGCAAAAGAGTAAAAATTTCTTTATATTGTTCGATTTTTAAACTAAAGGCTTGAGAGCTTAAATTTTGTCCCACTTGAGGAGGTGGAGTATAGCCTAAAAGATCTTTAAAGTCAATTTTACCATTGACTTTAGCATAAAGTGCGATTTTAAACAAACGATAAAAAGAATTATACAAAGAGTTGATTAAAGCAATTTCATTAAAATTATCTAAAATTTTTTCAAGTTCGCTTTTAAAGTCTTGTTTCTTTAAAATTTTCTCAAAAAAGCTTTCAAAACTTCCTGTATTCAAACTATAGCAGTATTGTTCTATGGTTTTTTCATCTACTCTTAAACCACTAAATTTATTAAGCTCACTCGCAGCAAGATATAAGTTTTCATCAAAACTTGTAAAAAGAGTAAATAAAGCATTTTGAGTGATTTCAACCCCTAGTTGTTTTGCTTTTATGCTTAAAAGCTCCACGCCTTCTTTAGCTCCGTTAGCTTTAAAAAATCTTACAAAATGAGGAGAGAAAATTTTTTCTATATCGCTTTGTTTAGAACTTTCATCATAAAGCTCTAAAAGAAAGAAATTGTCCGTATTGTTTTTACAAAGATCTACTAAAACTTTAAGATCTTTTGTTGGAATTTTTTTAGAAGTTTTAATTTCGAGTAATTTTTTTTCACTAAAAAGTGATCCTGCGCTTAAAAAATCACTCGCACGAGTGAAGTTGTATTCTTCAAAAAAAAGTTTCAAAGTTTCATCGGGCTTATATTTTTCTTTTATAAATTCAGCATAAAGTTCGCTTTGAAAATTATCTGCTCCATAAAGAAAGAAAAAATTAGGTATTGAATCTTTAGAAAGTAAGATTTGAAGCTCTTTTCTATACATTTTCTTCCTTTATAAGTCTTTGGGTGATTTTAGCATAAATTTTTGCCATAACTATATCCGCTTCCATGATTTGTACTTCAACATTTTCTAGCAAATTTACACGCGTATCATAAAGGATTATATCCGCTCCTTTGATTTCATCATCTAGTTTGGCTATGCAAACTCCATCATTTTGGACAACTAAAGCTTTAAATTTTTTGCCTATATTTTTAGCTGCCCATCTAGCAAATTTTCTATCCATAAAATCAAAAGCAACCTTATCCGCCTCTCTTTCAAGCACGCTAAGGTTTTCGCAAGTGCTTTCTATGTTTAAAAGTAGATAATTAAAAAGTTTTTCATCGTTTTTTTGCTTGGCTTTTAAAAGTCTGTGCAAAATAAGATCAGAATACCTTCTTATAGGGCTTGTAAAATGTGAGTATTTATCAAAACCTAAGCCAAAATGTCCCGCATTGACGCTAGAATATTCCGCCTTTTTTTGAGCTTTAACGATGAGTTTATCCACTTCTGCTCTTAAGCCAAGCTCATCGGCTAAAGCTTGTATGTCGCGTATGAGCTCAGGAAGATTGGGCTTAAAATTTACATCGATGCCTAGTTCGCGTAATTCATTTAAAAGCTTATCGATTTTTCTTACATCAGCACTTAAGTGATTTCTAAAAACACCTATATCTATGAGTTTTGCTGCGGCTTTATTGGCTAAAAGCATACAATCTTCGATCAAATTATGCGAAGGCGTGTCTTTTTCAAAAACTGTACTTTTTAGACTTAAATTTTCATCTAAATTCATTCTTAATTCTTCGGTGCGAAATTCAAAGGCATTTTTAAGACGATTTTTGCGTAAAGTTTTTGTGATTTCAAAAAGCTTATAAAGCCAAGAGAGTTCTTTTAAATCTGGCTTTTGAATCAAAATTTCATCCACTTCATCATAATTAAAACGGCGTTTTGAATTGATAATACCTTCAAAAAGTTCTTCTTTTATGACTTTATTTTCATGATTGAGTGTGATTTTAAAACAATACGCTAAGCGATCTAAATGAGGTTTTAAAGAACAGATATTTTCACTTAAAGGATGCGGTAACATAGGTATAGCAATATGTGGAAAATAAATAGAAAATCCACGATTTCTTGCTTCTTTATCTATAGCGCTATAAGCATAAACATATTCGCTAACATCAGCAATAGCTACATAAATTTCTCGTTTTTGGGTGTCAAAATAAATCGCATCATCAAAATCTTTTGCATGTATAGGATCTATGGTGCAAAAAGGCAAGGCTCTTAAATCCATGCGATTTTCATACATACTCGCATCAACGCTATCGCCATTTGCTAGAGCTTCTTTGATACAAGCGTCGCTAAATTCGTTATTTTTATTAAAAAGAGCTAAGGAGATTTTTTCATCTACACTTTCATCATCGATATGTCCTAAAACTTCTATGATATTGTTATTTTCATTTTCTATTTTTAAAATCGTCCCTAAAGGTAGTGCTTTTAGAGATTTTTGCGAGGCTTTTAAGGCGGTACTTAATCCTGTTTTGATATTCATCCCAAGAACTGCTTCACCGTATCTTTTGGTGATAACAAGTGAGGTTTCATTGGCTCTTTTTAAAACCAAAACTACTTTAGCACTAGGGCGTTTTTTCTTTAAGGGGAGTAATTTAGCAGCAACGATATCTTTGTAATTTGCTCCTTTTAAATTTTTATTTTCTATAAGTAAATCTTTTTTAAAACTCTCATCAAAACACTGTAAAAATCCCGTGCCCTTGCTCGAAATATCAAGGGTTCCAAAAACATAGCCATTATTAAGATAATATCTATTTTTGTGTTCTTTGATGATGTTATTAACTAGAAGCTCTCTTAGAATTTGTTTAAATTCATTGCTAACTTCATGAGCACTTATGCCGTAATTAAGATTGTTTAAAAATTCTTTCACTGCTTTACTTTATGTAAATTTTCTTGAGAATTCTTGCATAAAGTTTATAAAAAAAATATGAAATTTAAAACTTTATTGTTATAATAAGCTCTTTAATTTTGAATTTATTAAGGAGTAAAATAATGGCTGTTACAGTTTATTATGACAAAGACTGTGATTTAAGTTTGATTAAATCAAAAAAAGTGGCAATTATAGGCTTTGGATCTCAAGGACATGCTCATGCTATGAATTTAAGAGACAATGGGGTTAATGTTGTCATCGGGCTTCGTGAAGATGGGGCAAGTTTTTCTAAAGCAAAAAGTGCAGGTTTTGAAGTGATGAGCGTAAGCGAAGCTTCGAAAGTAGCAGATGTGATTATGATTTTAGCTCCGGATGAAATTCAAGCTGATATTTTTAATGCGGAAATAAAACCAAATTTAAGTGAAGGCAAGGCTATAGCTTTTGCACATGGTTTTAATATACATTATGGTCAAATCGTAGCTCCTAAAGGTATAGATGTAATCATGATAGCTCCAAAAGCACCTGGACATACAGTAAGAAATGAATTTACTCTAGGTGGTGGCACTCCTTGTTTAATAGCTATCCATCAAGATGAAAGCAAAAATGCTAAAAATTTAGCCTTAAGTTATGCAAGTGCTATTGGTGGAGGTCGTACAGGTATCATAGAAACGACTTTTAAAGCTGAAACAGAAACAGATCTTTTTGGTGAGCAAGCTGTGCTTTGTGGTGGACTTAGTGCTTTGATTCAAGCAGGTTTTGAAACTTTGGTTGAAGCAGGTTATGAACCTGAAATGGCTTATTTTGAGTGTTTGCATGAAATGAAACTCATTGTGGATTTGATTTATCAAGGTGGTATTGCAGATATGCGTTATTCTATTTCAAATACTGCAGAATACGGCGATTACATCACAGGGCCAAAGATTATCACTGAAGAGACTAAAAAAGCGATGAAAGGTGTTTTAAAAGATATACAAAATGGTGTTTTTGCAAAAGATTTTATCTTAGAACGCCGTGCAGGTTTTGCTAGAATGCATGCAGAACGCAAAAATATGAATGATTCTTTGATAGAAAAAACAGGATGCAATTTGCGTGCTATGATGCCTTGGATCAGTGCTAAAAAATTAGTAGATAAAGATAAGAACTAAACATTGTCAAAGAAAAAATTAGTTCAAATTCAGCGTTATTTAATCATAGCTATACTTTTTTTAATATGCGTGATTTTATTTTTGGGAATTTTGATTCAATATCAAGATTCTCAAAATGCATTAAAATTCGCTCAAAATTCTAGTAAAAATATAACAATAGAACCCAAGCAAGAAAATATATCCAATGAAAATCATTTGAGTATTTTTAAAGAAATTCCTTATAAAGACGAAAATGATAATTTTCAAGAAAACAATCAAAGCATTTTAGAAGAGCAAATAAAAGATTTAAATTTAAGTAGTATTATAGATGAAAATTTAAGCCTTGTAGTAGAACAAAATTTAAGCAAGGAAGAAAATCTTACAAAAGATATGAATTTAAGTAAAACAAAACAAGCCCGCCTTGCTATCATTATAGATGATATGGCGAACATAAGTCAAGTTAAGGCTTTACAGGCCTTAAAACTCAAACTTATCCCTTCATTTTTTCCACCCGATAAAAATCATATCGATACCCCAAAACTTGCTCTAAAATTTGATTTTTATATGGTGCATTTACCTTTAGCAGCGATGAATTATACTAAGCCTGAGTTTGATACCTTAAATCCAAGCGATAGTGAAAAGCGTATTTTTAAAAAAATACAACAAGTAAAAAAAGATTTTAAAGATTTAAAATTTATCAACAATCATACAGGAAGCTTATTTACAAGTGATGAAAAAGCAATGAAAAAACTTTATAAAGCCTTTGAAAAAGAAGAATTGATTTTTGTAGATTCCAAAACCATAGCAAGTTCTAAAGCGCCTAAGGTAGCTAAAGCCTTGGGGCAAATTTATATACAAAGAGATGTATTTTTAGACAATCGCGATGATGTTGCTTATATTAAAAAACAACTTATGGAGGCAGTAAGGCTTGCTAAGCAAAAAGGCTTTGCGATAGCTATAGGACATCCTAGGAAAAATACTTTTAAAGCCTTAGAGCAAAGCAAAGATTTGCTTAAAAGTGTTGAGTTAGTGTATTTAAGTGAGATTTATGCAAAGTGAACTACCAAGCGCTTATCTAGAGCTTTTTAAAGAGTTGAAAAATCCTCCTAAAAAACTTTATTATAAAGGAAATTTAAAACTCTTAGAACAAAGAAAGATAGCCATTATAGGCTCTAGGCGTATGAGCACTTACACTAAAAATTGCGTTTTTGAGCTTTCAAATTTGCTTAAAAATTCAAAGATAAGTGTTGTAAGCGGAGGTGCTTTGGGTGTTGATATCAGTGCAAGTATGGCGGCTATGCCAAGCACTATAGGGGTTTTTGCCAATGGTCTTGATGAAATTTATCCTAGAAGCAATGAAAAAATTATAAAACAAATTTATGAAAATGCTTTGGCTTTAAGCGAAAACGAATCCCACTATAAGCCTAAGCCTTATGATTTTTTACTTAGAAATAGGCTGATTATCGCTTTGAGTGAAGCCGTTGTTGTTGCGCAAGCAGATTTGCAAAGCGGCTCCATGCAAAGTGCAAGACTTGCTTTGGAGCTTAATAAACCTTTATATGTTTTGCCCCAACGCAAAAATGAAAGCGATGGGACAAATTTACTCTTACAAGAAAAAAATGCGAATTTGCTTTTAGATTTTAAAGAATTTGCAAGTTGTTTTGGGGTTATAGAAGAAGAAAAGGATGAATTTTTAGACTTTTGTAGACAGGGTGTGAGTGTGGATGAAGCAACTCAAATTTATGGAGAAAAAGTCTATGAGTACGAACTTGAAGGAAAAATTTCCATAGAGGGTCTTTTTATAAGGGTTTTAGTATGAGAGCTTTGGCTTTAGATGTGGGTTTAAAGCGTATAGGCGTGGCGCTTTGTATCGATAAAATCGCCATTCCTTTAGAGGGTATAATCAGAACAAATCGCAATCAAGCTGCAAATGAAGTTAAAAATTTACTTCAAATTCATGATATTTCTTTATTGATTGTAGGTATTCCCAAAGGAGGTTCAAGCGAAGAAGAAATGACAAGACGCATTAAGCATTTTGTATCTTTGCTTGAATTCGATAAAGAAATTCGCTTTGTAGATGAAAGCGGAACAAGTAAAGAAGCTTTAGGATATGGTGTGGCTAATACACGCAAAAAAGATGCCAAGCTAGACTCTTTAGCAGCTTTAATCATGATAAAGGATTATTTTGGAATATAATCTAGCCAGTATTTATAATGATAAAGAATTTGAAAATCTTAAAAATTCTTTTAAATTGCCCAAAAAAATATGCTGTTTTATAAATCGCTTAAAATGTGATAATTTAACACTTGAAAGAGAATTTCAAGATTTGAATTTAGAGTATGAAAAGCTTAACGAATACTGCTATCTTTTTAAGGCTTGTGATAAAAGTATTTTGAGTTCTATGCAAGCTTTTAATGAATTTAAATTTTATATACAAAATTATGCGTCTTATTTGTGCGCTTTAAATTTGGATGTAAAAGCAGGACAAAGCGTTTTAGATATGTGTGCAGCACCTGGTGGAAAAAGTATCAATCTTGCTAATTTTATGCAAAATGAAGGCTATCTAGCTTGCAATGAAGCAAGTAAAGATAGGTTTTTTACCTTGCAAAAGAATTTGAAAAATTATGGAGTAAAAGCTCGAGTTTTTATGAAAGATGGTAAAAATATAGGAAATTTATGCCCTTTAAAATTTGATAAAATTTTACTTGATGCACCTTGTTCTACTTTAGCAAAAATGGGTTTAGAGCTGGAAAAAAGCTCCAAAGAGATTAAAAACATAGCCAAACTTCAAAAAAAACTTTTACATTCTGCGCTCAAGGCTTTGAAAGTAGGCGGAGAGCTTGTTTATAGTACTTGCACTTTTACCAAAGAGGAAAATGAAGAAGTGATAGAAAATGCTTTAAGAAGTGATTTTGATATAGAGCTTTTGGATATAAATTTAGAAAATGCTTTGGCAAAAAATGGGCAAAGTAGCGAATTTGAAGCGACTTCTAAATGTAAACGCATTTTACCTTGTGAAGAATACGACGGATTTTTTATCGCTAAATTAAGGAAAAATTGATTTTAATTCTTTAAGGCTAAGTTCACATAGAAGCTAAAATTTCATTATATATTAAAATTATTCACATCTTCAAGTAAATTCACAAAAAAACTTAAAAAACAATAAATATTTTTTTAGAGAATTTAAAACTTAAAGTCCTATTTTTAGGGCTTTGAAAAGAAAATCACATCGTGAAAAGCCTGTGAATAAAAAATAAATTTTTTAAAACTTAAAAAGATAATTTCACTCGTAATTTCTAATTTTTTCTAGCTTAGGTGCTATAACAAAACGACAATAGCTTTGGTTGGGATTGTGTATAAAATAATGCTGATGATAATCTTCTGCTTTGTAATATTTTTGAAGTTTATAAATTTGTGTGACAATCGGAAGTGAAAAATTAACTTGTTCTTTTTTTATAAAATCTTCTATGGTATTTTTATCGCTTTGGTTTTCATAAAAAATTGCCGAACGATATTGAATTCCTATATCAGCTCCTTGTTTGTCAAAGCTAGTTGGATCATGAATTTTAAAAAATAGGCTTAAGATTTGTTCTAAGGAAATTTTGGTTTCATTGTAAATGATTTTAACCACTTCTATATTGCCATCGCCATTGCAAACACTTTCATAGCTAGGATTGTCATTTCCGCCCGTGTAGCCTACTTCAGTGTGTATAATGCCTTCAAAATTTTCAAAAGCAGCTTCTACACACCAAAAACATCCGCCACCTAAAATGATATTTTTCATAAAGAATTTCCTTAAAGATTTAGCCTATAAAAGGCTAAATAAAGAATTTATTTGTAGTTTTTAATCGCTTTTTCTAAAATTTCAACAGCAGCTTTTTCATCTTTGAAATCTTGCACTTTTACCCATTTGTTAGGTTCTAAGATTTTATAAGTTTCAAAGAAATTTTTGATTTTATTTAGAGTTGCTTGTGGTAAATCAGTATAGGTTTTGATATTGTCATATCTTGCGTCGATTTTAGAATTTGGCACAGCAAGAAGTTTTTCATCCATTCCACTTTCATCTTCCATGATTAAAACACCGATTAAACGACATGGAATAACTGCACCTGCTTGGATAGGGTATTCATTTAAGACTAAGATGTCCACAGGATCACCATCATCAGCTAAGGTATTTGCGATAAAACCATAATTTGCTGGATAAAACATCGCGCTAGCCATAACGCGATCCACCATGATCGCACCGCTATCTTTATCGATTTCGTATTTAATGCTTGATCCGTATGGAATTTCGATTACAGCATTGATTTTGTTTGGAATATCTCCGATTTTGATTTTGCTTAAGTCCATTTTTTTATCCTTATATACTTTGAATTTTTTTAATCAGTTCTTTCATATCAGCAACGATAGGTTCGATAGTGCGTTCTCCATCGATGATGAAATGAAGTTTTTTCTTTTGGTAAAAAGAAATGATTTCTTCTAGTGGCTCGGTATACACTTTCATTCTATTATAAAACACTTCTTCGTTGTCATCTGCGCCACGACTTCTTCCTAAAACGCGATCTTTAGCTACTTGTTCACTCACTCTTACTTCGATTACGCCTTTTAGACAAATTTCATTTTGCTCGCTTAAAACTTTATCAAATTCTACCATTTGCTCCACACTTCTTGGATAGCCATCGATAATAACTGTTTTTGCAGGAGCAGCTTTTAGCGCTGAAACTATAGTATTTACAACTACATCTAATGGAACTAAATTTCCCTTAGAAATAAAACCATCTATGGTTTTGCCAAGTTCACTTCCGCTTGCTACTTCCGCTCTTAAAAGATCTCCTGTAGAATAATGAGTAACATCCGCATCAGCTTGTGCAATCAAACTAGCATCTGTAGTTTTTCCGCTTCCTGGTGCACCTATAATTAAAAATAATTCTTTCATTTTATATTCTCCCTTAATTTGATTCCTAATTCTCTCATGGCTTCATTGCTAGCAGCTGAAGGAGCATCCGTCATCAAGCATTGTGCTCTTTGAGTTTTTGGGAATGCTATAACTTCTCTTATGCTATTTGCTCCTGTTACTAGCATGATAAGTCTATCAAGCCCTATAGCAATACCTCCATGTGGTGGAGCGCCAAAACTTAGAGCATCAAGTAAAAATCCAAATTTTTCTTTTTGCTGTTCTTCATCGATATTGAGCAATTTAAAGACTTTTTGCTGGATATCATTTTTATGAATTCTTATACTACCACCACCCAGTTCAACGCCATTAAGTACAACATCATAAGCGATAGATGATATTTCTTCTAAGTCGGCCTCATCGATATTTTTTGGCATAGTGAAAGGGTGATGCATTGCAGAATAACTTCCATCATCATTTTGTTCAAACATAGGAAAATCAACTACCCATAAAAATTCCAAAGCATCAGGGTTGATTAAATTAAGTTCTCCAGCTAAGAAAATTCTAAATCTTCCCATATAATCAAGCACGGTTTTTTTAGCTCCTGCACCGAAAAATACCACATCTCCTACTTCAAGCTCACAGCGTTTGCTTAGCTCATTTAAATCTTCTTCGCTAAAGAATTTACAAAGTGGACCTTTAAGCCCATCTTCTTTAACTTGTATAAAGGCCAAGCCTTGAGCTCCAAATTTGCGTACAAATTCTTCAAATCTTTGCATTTGTCTTTTTGAAAAGATAGTATCACCCTTTGGAACGCGTAAAGCTTTGACACGATTTTTTTTGCTATCTTTGGCAATATTTGCAAAAATTTCATTATTTGACTTTGCAAAGATATCTATAACATCGATCAGTTTTAAATCAAAACGCAAATCAGGCTTATCACTTCCGTAGTTTTCCATAGCCTCTTTGTAAGGCATTTGTCTAAAAGGGATTTGAATTTCTTTGCCACAAGCTTTAAAAATATCTTTTAAAAAGGTTTCAGCCGTAGCAATCACATCTTTTTGCTCGCAAAAACTCATTTCAACATCAATTTGTGTAAATTCAGGCTGACGATCTGCTCTTAAATCTTCATCTCTAAAGCATTTAGCAATTTGAAAATAACGATCAAAACCGCTACACATTAAAAGTTGTTTGAAAAGCTGAGGGCTTTGAGGAAGAGCATAAAATTCTCCTTGATGTACGCGCGATGGTACAAGATAATCTCTTGCTCCTTCTGGAGTGGCTTTGGTTAAGATAGGGGTTTCAACTTCTAAAAATCCCATATTTGCTAAAGAATTTCTAGCAGCTATGCAAGCTTTGGAGCGTAGTGCAAAATTTTCATAAAGCTTAGGATTTCTTAAATCTAAAAAGCGGTACTTAAGGCGTAATTCTTCATTTACACTTTCATCACCTATGCCAAAAGGAGGGACAGCACTTTCATTTTCGATAATGAGCTTGCTTACTACTACTTCAATTTCGCCGGTTTTTAGTTTAGGATTTGTAAGTCCTTCTCCACGAGGACGAATTTTTCCTTCGGCTATTAAAACAAATTCATTTCTTGTGCGAGAGGCTATTTCATGAGCTTCTTTGCTATCATTTGGATCGCATACAAGTTGGATAATACCACTACGATCTCTTAAATCAATAAAAATTACGCCGCCATGATCTCGGTAGCTATTAACCCATCCGCAAAGTTTAACCACTTCGCCTATGTGGGTAGAATTTAAGTCTGTATTGTAATGACTTCGCAAAATTTTTCCTTGAAAATTAATTTTTTTAACATATAAGTTAAAATTATAATATTTTTATTCTTTTGCTTAGCTAAGATTTGTTATAATTTTTTATGCAAAATAAAATAGATTATAAAAACATTAAAAAAATCGGACTTGCGGCGCGTCCTAATTCAAATTTAGACAAGGAAATTTTGATTCTAAAAGAAATTTTAGAAAAAAAAGGTGTGGAGCTTTTGCTCTATAAGGAAAGTTCTGAAATTGTAAAATTACCAAAATACGACCTTGATACATTGTTTGAGCTTTCAGATTTTGTAATTTCTTTGGGTGGTGATGGAACTTTGATTTCTTTATGCCGAAAAGCTTGCGAGTATAATAAAGCGGTTTTAGGAATTCATGCGGGTTATTTAGGATTTTTAACAGGTTTTAAAGTGGATGAAGCTGAAGTTTTTTTTGAAGCTTTTTTCAGGGGAGAATTTAGGGTAGAAAATCCTTTTTTATTGAGTATTATTTTAGAAAGTAATGATGGTCAAATCATGCAAAAATTTGCTTTTAATGATGTAGTGATCAGCAAGGATAGAAAAGCTTCTATGGCGCATATAGAGGTATTTCGCAAAGCTAAAAAATTTAACGAATATTTTGGAGATGGTCTTATAGTAGCTACTCCAGCAGGTTCTACAGCATACAATTTAAGTGCAAATGGGCCTATAGTTTATACTTTAGCGCAAGCTTTTATACTTACGCCCGTTTGTTCGCATTCTTTAACCCAACGCCCTATAGTACTGCCTAAGGACTTTGATCTTGAAATAGGCGCAAAAGATTGTATTTTTAGTATAGATGGACAAGAAAATTATAAAATGAATGATTTTAAAAGCGTTAAAGTGGGGCTTAGTGATAAAAGTGTGGCACTTATACATCCTAAAAATCGAGATTATTTTCAAATATTAAGAGAAAAATTAAATTGGGGACATTGATGATAAATAGAGTTTTGATGAAAGAAAATCTTGGCTTTAAAGAGGTTGAGCTTGAAATTTCTCAAGGGCTTACAGTCTTTACGGGTTTAAGCGGGGCGGGAAAGTCTGTACTCTTTAAGGGTATATTGTCTGCTTTTGCATTAAGCGAGAGTGAGGCAAAGCTTGTTGAGATTGAGCTTGATGATAAGATAGATTTAGAAGAATACGGCATAGAAGGTGAAGAGGAAAATGTTTTTAAGCTTTTAAAGGATAAAAATACAAAATATTTCATCAATAATCAAAGTATTTTAAAAAAAAGTTTGATTCATTTGAGTAAAAAATTTATTAAATATCTAAGTGCTAAAGAAATCAATGAATTTAGCAATGAGAAATTTTTAAATCTTTTAGATGCTTTAGAATGTGCGAAAAATCCTGAATTTGAAGATTTTTTATCTCATTTTAAAGATGATTATAAACAATGGCTTCAAATTTCAGAAGAGTTAACAGCAATTTTAGAAGAAGAAAAAAGGATTGAAGAGCTTAAAGAATTAGCAAGTGCACAGATTGAAAGAATTTCTAAAATCAATCCTAAAGTCGGAGAATACGAAGAGCTTTTAAATCTTAAAAAGAAATTATCAAAAAAAGACAAAATAGAAGCAGCTTGGGAAAAGGCAAGTGCTATTTTTGAATTAGAAAAAGTAGTTATTGATGCTTTAAATCTTAGCGAAAAAGATACGAGTTTTTTTAGCGAATGTTTAAATGAACTTCGTATCATAGCCGAAAATGAAAAAATCGAAGATTTGGATTTTGATATAGAAGAAGTACTCAATAGAATCGAAGATTTATCTTCTTTGATCAAGCGTTATGAGAGTATAGAAAATGCTTTAGAAGTGCTAGAAAATAAAAAAAATGAACTCGCTCATTATGATAATTTAAGCTTTGAAAAAAAAGAACTTGAAAAAAAACTAGAAAAAATCGAAAAGAAAATCAATCAAAGTACTCAGTTATTAACTCAAGCTCGTATGCAAAATTTAAAAACTTTAGAGGATTTTTTAAACGATTATCTAAAAAACCTTTATATGAAAAATGTGAGTTTGGAATTAGTAGATACTTCAAAAATCACTTCTTTGGGAAAAGATGAGATCAAATTAAGTATCAATGCTGCAAATTTAAAAAATTTAAGTTCAGGTGAGCTTAATCGTTTAAGACTTGCTTTTATCGCGACTGAGTGTAGAATTTTAAATTCAGGCACAGGGATAATATTTTTAGATGAGATTGATGCTAATTTAAGTGGTAAAGAAGCGATGAGTATAGCCAATGTTTTAAGTGAGCTTTCTGTTTTTTATCAAATTTTTGCTATATCTCACTTACCGCAGCTTTCTTCAAAAGCTCATAATCATTTTTTGGTTGAAAAAAATGCTTCTTGTAGCACGGTTAAAAAACTTAAAGATAAAGAGAGAATTAAAGAATTAGCAAGAATGATAAGTGGCGAGACTATCACAGATGAGGCTTTGGAATTTGCTAAAACTTTGTTTAAAGCTTAAGCGGAATTTTTATTTGTTTGTGTTAGAATTGGGTTTTTTTTAATTTTATTATAAAGATTTAGTTTTAAAAAAGGTATTTTTATAGATTATGAATAAAAAAATTTTATTGATTGATGATAATAAAATGCTTGGAAAGCTTTTAGCTAAAAAGATACAAACTACTTTAAATCATGAAGTTGATATTGTTTTTAGCCTTGCTGAAGTTAAGGCATTGCCCAATGATGAGTATTTTTTAACTTTTGCAGATTTATGCTTGCCTGATGCACCTAATGGGGAAGTGGTGGATTATATTTTGGCAAAAAATTGGCCTGTTATTGTATTAACCGCGAGCAACGATAAAGCTACAAGAGATAAATTTATGGATAAAGATATTTTAGATTATATCTTTAAAGAAAGCGATACCTGTATAGATCAGATTATAGATTCTATTGTCAAGCTTGAGCGTTATGCTAAGACTAAGGTTATCTTAGCACTAAGTAAACTTCCTGAACGCAATAAAATAAAAAAAATTCTCACACAAAGAAAATTTAATGTTTTGGCCGCTGCTCATGGTGAGGAAGCGATGAGTTATTTAAATGACAATAGCGATGTGAAGCTTATTATCGCTGATGCGAACATGCCTGTTATTAGCGGAAGTGAGCTTTTAAGCGAAATAAGAGCGCGTTTTAGTGATGATGAATTGGGTGTAATTATTTTAGGTGATAAAGATGATGCTTTAGAAGCTAGTTTACTTGTAAGTGGAGCTAATGAGTATTTGGTAAAACCCTTAAGTAAAGAAAGTTTAAATTGTCGCTTGGATAAATGTCTTCATTATATGGCCAATATGCAGTTTTTAAGCATTTATAACAATCTTGATCCTATTTCCGGGATAAAAAATTCCAATGCTTTATTGAGTTGCGTTGAAGATTATTTAAATGAAATTGTAAGCAAAGAAGAAGAATTTGCTTTTGCATTCTTAGATATAGATAATTTAAGAAATTTAAATGAAGAATACGGCTATGAAGTAGGGGATAAAATTATTAAAATTTGCGCTGATGAGATTGTTAATGAAACCAAAGGGCGTGATATTGTGGGTAGATATAGTGCTGAAAAAATTTGCATAGTATTAAAGAATATTTCGCAAGAAAGGGCGATTAAAATTCTTTCTCGCATTCGAGTCAATATAAAAAAAGCTGGAATTTTAGTCAATTTAGATGAAGTCTTTTTTACTGCTTCTATAGGGGTAGTTTTTGCCAAGAGTGGAGATAAATTTGAAATCTTAGTCGATAAAGCTTCAAAAGCACTTTCGCAAGCTAAGGCCAATGGTAAAGATAGAGTAGAAGTATGTTCTTAAATCTTGAATTTAAAGATGGTCTAAAGATCATCGATACTCATTGTCATTTAGATAGTGAAGTATTTAAAGAGGATTTAGATGAGCTTTTAAAGCATTCATTTGATAATGGTATAGAAAAAATCATCATACCAGGTGCAGATATTAAAGATTTACCTTATGCAGCAGAACTTGCTAGCAAATATGAAAATGTATTTTTTGCCGCAGGTGTGCATCCTTATGAGCTAGAAGGTTTTGATGAGAAAATTTTAAGAGCATATTTGCAAGACGAAAAATGCGTGTCCGTAGGTGAATGTGGACTTGATTATTTTCGTTTTAAAAGTGAAGATTTAGAAGAGAGAGAAAAAGAAAAAGAAGAGCAAAAAAGGCTTTTTGTAGCTCAACTTGAGCTAGCTAAAGAATTTAAAAAGCCTGTTATTATCCATTCTCGCGAAGCAAACAATGATACTTATGAAATTTTGCATGAGCATTCTAAAGAGCTTGTTGGAGGGGTTTTGCATTGTTTTAACGCAAGCGAACATTTATTGCGTCTTAGTGATGATGGATTTTATTTTGGAATCAGTGGTGTTTTAACATTTAAAAATGCTAAGAATTTAGTAAATATTTTACCACAAATTCCAAAAGATAGATTGTTGCTAGAAACCGATGCTCCCTATCTTACTCCAGAGCCTTATCGTGATAAAAGGAATGAGCCTTTATTGACTCAATTTGTAGCCAATAAAATGAGTGAAATTCTTGATTTACCAAGGCAAGAGCTTTTAAGGATTTGCTTGGAAAATTCTTATAGATTATTTTTTAAAGGTTAAATATGAAAAAAATTATATTTTGTTTTATTTTATTTTATAACTTTCTTTTTGCACAAACTACCACTCCTGAATTTTATGAAAGACAAATGAGTGTTTTAAGAAATTTAGACATTGATCCAAGTTTTATCAGTGATTTAGCTTTTGTGCAAAGTCAGCAGGATTTAAGATCAAAGCATGCTCCGACTTTGATTGATGGTATACAAAATTTCTCAAAAGTTACTCCTATGATAAGAAAAATTCTAGCACAACAAGAAGTTCCTGAAGAAATTTTATATCTAGCTATGGTAGAATCAGGATTAAAAGCACATAGCGTTTCTAATGCTAAGGCAGTAGGTGTGTGGCAATTTATGCAACCCACGGCAAGAAATTTAGGACTTAGAATTGATGCTTATGTTGATGAAAGACGCGATCCTGTAAAATCTACATATGCCGCGGTTCATTATCTAAAAAGCTTAAAAGAAGAATTTGGCAAATGGTATTTGGCGCTTTTAGCTTATAATTGTGGAAATGGGAAATTGCGTCAAGCAATAAAGCAAGCAGGAAGTGATGATTTAAGAGTATTAATCGATCCTGGTAAAAAATATCTTTCTTTAGAAACTAGAAATTTTATACGCAAAATTTTAACTTTAGCTTTCTTGGCTAATGATAGGGATTTTTTACTTGATAAAGATGGAGCTTTGGTTAATTATGCTTTAAATAACGATTTTGCAAAGGTTGATGCTCCTTCTTCGGTCGCATTAAAAGATTTGGCTAAAAATTTAAATATGGATTTGGCAACTTTTAAAAAATATAATCCACATTTTAAACATGGTTTTACTCCTCCAGGTAAGGGGTATTATATGTATATTCCTTTAAATAAAGTAGCTTTTTTTGATAAAAATTTTAAAGTTGAAAAGCTTGCAAAAGTAGATACAACCATACCTATGACTAAAATTTATGTTGTAAAATCAGGCGATTCTTTATATAAAATCGCTAAAAAATATAATACTAGCGTAGAGCAAATTCGAGAATTAAATAAAATCGCCAAAAATCACTTAAGTATCAATCAAAAATTAATCATACCTATTAAGGAGAATAAAAATGCAAACTATAAAACAAAAGCTAAAGAAAACTTTACCCAAGTTGTTAGCCGCTAGTTTAGTTGCAACTTTTTCTAGCGGATGCTTCGGAGGTCTTTTTTCTAGCGTAGGTTCAGCACAAATATATTATCCAAGTAATGATTTTCATAGTAGTCCTTCAGGATCCGGAAGTAAAGGAACTATGAAACCTTATACTATAAATGGTAAAACTTATTATCCAACTGTTGTATCAGTGGGTGAAACAGCAGATGGTATAGCAAGTTGGTATGGACCAGGTTTTCATGGTAAAAAAACTTCTAATGGTGAAACTTATAATCAAAATGGTTTAACCGCAGCTCACAAAACTTTACCTATGAATACCATTTTAAAGGTAACTAACCTAAACAATAACCGCCAAGTTACCGTGCGTGTTAACGATAGGGGTCCTTTTGTAAATAACAGAATTATAGATCTTTCTAAGGGTGCTGCAAGTCAAATCGATATGATTGCTGCAGGAACAGCTCCTGTGAGACTTGAGGTTATAGGTTTTGGTTCGGCTAGTTCAGGTAATAATGTCGTTCATTCAAATATAAATTATGGAGTTAGTGGCGGAATCGCAAATAACGGTCAAATTTATGAAGGTGGAAATTTTATGGTGCAAATTGGAGCGTTTAAAAATCCATCAGGAGCTCAAACTATAGCATCTAGATATAAAACTTATAGAACCTATTCTTCAACCATACGCAAAAGTTCGGTTGATGGCTTGAGTCGCGTTTTCTTGACAGGATTTAGAAGTGAAGAAGAGGCAAGAGATTTTGCAGCAAGTGGTGCATTTGCTGGTGCTTTTGTTGTGCGTGAGTAAAAATGATAGAATTGATATTTTTAGATGTAGATGGTTGTCTTACAGATGGTAAAATCATCTACACTTCCAATGGAAGTGTGATTAAAGAATTTGATGTTAAAGATGGTGCAGCTATAGAAGCTTGGATTAAGCTGGGTAAAAAAATTGCTATTATCACTGGAAGAAATTGTCCTTGTGTGAGTGCTCGTGCTAAGGATTTGAAAATAGAAATTGTACATCAGGGTGTTAAAGATAAATTAACTTGTGCTAAAAAAATTTTAGAAGAGCTGAATTTAGATTTTTCTCAATGTGCGGCTATAGGGGATTATTTTAATGATAAAAATTTACTTGAAAATGTTGACCTTAGTTTTAAGCCTAAGGATGCACATAGGGATTTAAAAGTCGATATCACACTTGATAAAAAAGGCGGAAAAGCAGCTGTGGCTCAAATGATAGAGTATATTATAAAGAAAAATGATATGCAAGAGGAATGGGATAAGCTTTGGCTATAAGAATTTTTGGAATTTTGATCGCTCTTTTTACTATTACTTTTACAATTTTAAGTTTGCAAGATCCTTATTCTTTAAATATTAAATCCTATGCTTTAAATTTTAAAAATATCGAAGCTTCCGATTTAAATGCTTACGAGCTTAATGCAAGCAATGTAAAATCATACTATAAAGCGCAATCTTGGGTGCGTTATGCAGATAAAGATGAGTTTGATAATTTTGTCAATTTTAATTTGGATTTTAATTTGAGTGCAAATAAATTGGAACTTAAAGGCAAGGAGATGGATAAGGTTTTGTTTGAAGGCAATGTTACCTACATAGGTTTAAATAATACAAAAATTTTTGCTGATAAAGTAGAGTATGCGCCTAAAAATAAAATTTTAAGCACCAATACAGGATTTAAAGCTTTGATAAATGGAAGCATTATTAACGGAAATACTTTAAACTACGATGTAGAAAAGAAAATTTTACAAGTTCAAGGAGTGAATGCGTGGTTAGAAAGATAATTTTATTTTTGATGAGTATCAGTATATCTTTAGCTAGCCAGATAGAGGTTAAGGCCTTAAATTTTTATTCGGATGAAAATAAGGGTGAAAGCATACTCAGTGGCAATGTTGAAATCATAAGGGGCGATGATATTTTAACTGCTGAAAAAGTGATTATATATACAGATAAAAATCGCAAACCTATGCGTTACGAAGCTGTGCAAAATGCTAATTTTAAAATTGTTTTAAAGGGAAAAACTTATAAGGGGAGTGGAGATAAATTTATTTATAATGTGGCTAAAGATATTTATGAAATTGATGGAAATGCTTTTATTAACGAACTTGAAAGTAATCAAAAGCTTTATGGTGATAGGATAATAGTAGATAAGAGAAATAATGTTTATCGTGTTGAAAGCAAGGATAAAAAGCCTGCTCGATTTATATTTGATTTAGAGCAAAAATGATAACAAGTGCTAAATTTATCACCTCTTTAGACAAATTTGATAAAAATTTTGCATCCCATTTTAGCGAAGTGGCATTTTTAGGAAGATCAAATGTGGGAAAAAGTTCTTTAATTAATTCTTTATGTAAGCAAAAAAAGCTTGCTAAGAGTTCTGCTACACCTGGAAAAACGCAATTGATTAATATTTTTGAAGTTTTATGTAAGAAGGATGAGGATAAATTTAGTATCCATTTTATTGATTTGCCCGGTTTTGGTTATGCAAAAGTTTCAAAAAATCTAAAAGAAATATGGAATAAAAATTTAGATGAGTTTTTAAAATTAAGAAGTTCGATTAAACTTTTTGTGCATTTGATTGATTCAAGACATACAAATTTGGATATTGATTTAAATTTGGACGAGTATTTAAAAAGTTTTTTAAAACCTGATCAAAGAGTATTAAAAGTGTTTACAAAATGTGATAAACTCAATCAAAGTGAAAAAGCCAAGCTCAAAAATAATTTTAAAGATGCCATTTTAATATCCAATTTAAACAAAATGGGTCTTGATGATTTAGAACATGAAATTATTAAGCAAACTTTAGGTTTATAAAATGAGAAAAACTATCAGTGCTTATAAGGTAAAACTGAATGGAAGTTATGTTTTTTTAGGTTTTTTGTGTATCTTATATCAAATTTTAGGCTCTGTTTTTCTTTATATGCCTTTGCTTTACGGTGTGTTTTTTTGTTATATGTATTTTCTTTTAGAAGAAAGGGAAAAAACATTCAATAAGCTTGATTTTAGGTGGTATTTTTCTTTATTTTTTTTATTTTTTACAGATATAACTTATGATTTTTTTCTCTTTTCTTCTTGGCTTGCCTTTGTTATTTTTTATTATACTTGTGCAGATTGGATTAAAACAAATTTAAAAATAGGAAAAATTATTCCCATTATACTTGTCCTTTGTGTTTATGCTTTTATTTTTATTTTAGATGCTATTCTTTCGTACGTAGGAGATCAAGAGTTTAAAATACCAAATTTTGGCTATATGATATCGATTATGTTTGAGTGTTTGTTTGCTTATATGTTATTTAGGAGTAAGTTCTAATGAGAATGCGTTTGGTTGTTGGCTTTATATTATTGTTTTTTATATTTTTATTAAGCCGTGTGTATTATTTAAGTATAAAATCAAATGTGTATTATGAAGAACTTGCCAAACAAAATGCTATAAAAACTGAATTTATAGCCCCAACTCGCGGACAAATTTTAGATCGCAATGGCACTCCTTTAGCGATTAATGATTTGGGTTTTAGTATTTCTATTAAGCCTTATTTAACTCTAAAAAGGGCAAATAGAGGTGTATTAGAAAAAGAATTAAATCAGCTTCAAGGATTTTTTCCTGATTTAAACACTACTAAGCTTGCTGAATTTTATAAGAGGAATGACTCTTATTATAATCAAGATTTTATTAAAATCATAGACTTTATACCTTCTCAAGAAATGATGAAGCATTATTCAGAACTCAATTTAAATCAAAACATACGCATAGATCCTGCAGTGCAAAGAAAATATCCTTTTGGAAAACTAGCTTCGCATATCATAGGCTATGTAGGCAAGGCAGATTTGCAAGATATTAAAGAAAATGAAATTTCAAAGCTTACCAATTTTACAGGAAAGAGTGGGATAGAGCGTTATTATAATGATGTTTTACAAGGAGAAAAAGGAACTAAGATTTATAAGGTTAATGCCTTAAATCAAGAAGTGGAGCAACTCTCCTATACTTCGGCACTTTCTAATGATATAGAACTTACTATAGATATAGAACTTCAAAGCTTTTTAACGCAACTCTTTGAGGATAATGCGGGTGCTGCTATTATTATGGATATTAGCGATGGTTCTATTTTGGCAGCAGGAAGCTTTCCTGAATACGATTTAAATCCTTTTGTAACCGGAATTTCTTATAAAGAATGGGACGAGCTTTCTAATAATCTTGATCATCCTTTTACAAATAAACTTATCAATGGATATTATCCCCCAGGTTCTGTTGTTAAAATGGGTGTTGGTTTGTCTTTTTTAAATTCAAAAAGTATCAATCCCTCAACCCAATTTTTTTGCAATGGTAGCATAGAGCTTGGCGGGAGATTTTTTCGTTGTTGGAATAGAGCAGGGCATGGAGCTGTAGATTTAAAACATGCGATAAAAGCAAGTTGTGATGTTTATTTTTACGATGGAAGTTTGCAAGTGGGTATAGATCAAATAAGTCGTACTTTATCACGCATAGGCTTTGGAGCTAAAACCGGTGTGGATTTACCTAATGAATTTGTGGGAATTTTGCCAAGTAGAGAATGGAAAATGCAAAGATATAAGCAAGCTTGGTTTCAAGGTGATACCTTAAATACTTCCATAGGGCAAGGAAATTTCTTGGCTACACCTATGCAGATTGCCAGATATACAGCTCAAATTGCAAAAGGTGCTGAAGTTGTACCTCACTTTCTAAAAAGTGTAGAAAATAATAATACTATCACAGAAGATAAAGCGCAAGATAGTAATGAAATTTTCACCCTTTTTGAAAAAAGTCAACTCCCCTATATAAGAGATGCGATGTATGCGGTTGCTAATGAGCAAGGAGGTACTTCTTATCATTATTTGCGCAATTTAGAAGTAAAAGTTGCTGCTAAAACAGGAACTGCACAGGTGGTGGGTTTTTCTCAAGCTGATAAAAATAGGGTTGATGAAAAGCAACTTAGATATTACACAAGATCGCACGCTTGGGTAACTTCTTATGCACCTTATTCTAAACCGCGTTATGTGGTTACTGTTTTAGTAGAACATGGTGGAAGAACGATAAGTTCAGGTGTTGCTACAGCAAAGATCTATCAAAAAATGATAGAACTTGGATATTTTAAACCAGAAAATAAAGCTAATAGCCCAAAAAAGAACTAGAAAAAATATTATTTTTTTAAGATTTCTTTTTGTTAAACCGCTTTAGTTCTTTCTTTGAGCCATTTTAAAGCTTTTAAATTATCATGAAGTTTAGGAGAGAGTTTTTCATAAACTTCTTTATGATAAGTATTAATCCACGCTTTTTCTTTGGTATCTAATAAGGTTTTATTGATACAACTGATTTCAAAAGGGCAAAGCGTTAAGGGTTTAAAATATAAAAATTCACCAAAATCTTTGTTTTTGGGATTTTCTATTTTTGCATTAACAACCAAATTTTCAAGCCTAATACCCCATTTTCCTGTTCTATAAATTCCAGGTTCTATAGAAGTTAACATACCTTCTTTAGCCTTTGTTTTTTCAAGCACAGGGCTAAAATAAGAAAGAGCTTGCGGACCTTCATGGACATTTAAAAAATAACCCACTCCATGACCTGTGCCGTGTGTATAATCAAGTTGTTCTTGCCATAAAGGAGCTCTTGTGATAGCATCAAGTAAAGGCATGGCAATATCTTTTGGAAAAATAGTACTTGCTATGGCTATGTGTGCTTTTAAAACTAGGGTATAATCATGAATTTGTTTCTCGTTTAACTCACCTATAGCTACAACTCTAGTAATATCCGTGGTGCCATTTTTATATTGCCCGCCCGAATCTATAAGCAATAATCCATTTTTTTGGATATAAGAAAAGCTTTCTTTTTCGGCTTTATAATGCGGTAAAGCTGCATTAGCGTTAAATCCTGCTATGGTAGAAAAACTATTGCTAATATAATAAGGACTTTGAGATCTAAATTCAGTGATTTTAGTATCGATATCAAGCTCACTGATTTGTGTATTATTTTTGATATTTTCTTCAAGCCAAGCAAAAAATTTACATAAAGCTACTCCATCTTCTATCATGGCATTTTGTATATGTGCGATTTCCTTATCTGTCTTGATAGCTTTTAAATGGGTGCTAGGATTGATCTCTTCTAAAATTTCAACGCTTTTATTTAAAATTTCAATGAGTAAAGCAGTTGTTTTTGAAGGCTCAATGAGTAAATTTGTATTTTGGAGTTTTTTAAGCTCATCTTGAATTTTATTATAATCCTTAAGCCAAATTCCATCTAAATTTAATTTTTTTTCAAGTTCAAAGTCAATTTTTTCCCTATCTATAAAAAGCAAAGCCTTTTCTTCCAAGATTAGTAAATGACTTAAAAATATAGGATTGTAATTTACATCGCTTCCTCTTAAATTAGTAATCCATGCTATATCATCAAGACTGGAAATAAGATGATTTTTTGCTTGTAGTTTGTTCATTTTTTCACGCACTAATAATAGTTTTTCTTTTCTAGAATAGGAGCAATATTCTAATTCATGTTCATAAACCTTATTTTTAGGTAACGCAGGACGATCTTCCCAAATGAGGCTGATTAAATCGATATTTTTTAGCTCGGCTTTGCAGTTTTTTTGTATTTCTTTTTGTAAAGATAAGGATAAAACTGAAAAATCTATACCTAAATTTTGCTTCTCATTTAAATTTTCTTTTAGCCATTTTAAAAAGGTATTATTTGCATCTTGTTTTTGTAAAAGTATGCCACTACCTTCTAATTCCTTTTGTGCTTGAATCCAATACCTTCCATCTGTCCATAAAAAAGCATCTTGAGAAGTGATAATTAAGCTTCCAGCAGAGCCCTTAAGGCCACTTACAAAAGCTCTGCTTTGATAAAAGCTAGGCAAATACTCATTTAAATGCGGATCAGCACTTAGGATCAAATAAGCGTCAAGTTTTTCTTTTATCATGAATTGTCTGATTTTTTTAACTCTTATTTTATGGATATTCATTTTTTTTCCTTTTAAATTTGCGTTATTTTTATAAATCTTTTTATCAAAATAACATTATAGCCTTTATAGATAAAAAGCTATAGTATTTATTTTAGTTTTGCTAGGGAAATAAAAGAAAGCGTTAGTTTTAAATGAAGATTTAAACTTGTTGTATTGTCAATTTCAAATTTGTGGATTTGATAGTGCAAGTCTGAATTTTCTAATTGTTTCATAAAGGAAAGTATTGGACTAAAATCACCAAAAATATTGAGTGAAATTTTATGATAAGAATTTTCTTCTGATTGCAACCACTCTATATTAGAGATCCAAAGATTGTTTTCAAGAGCTAGATTTTGCAAATTTTTAATGTATGTTTCATGGTTTTTATTAAAAACATTAAGATAGTTTTCATAACTTTTTATTTTATCTTGGATAAAAACAAGCTCTTTTTCAAGTTGTTTTATTTGTTGGCTTAAATCTTGATTTGTCGTGATTATTTTATCCATATCATTACTTTGAATGAAAAATTCATGATTAAAAAAGCTTTTTAAGTAAGAATGGTAAAAATGAAAAGAGAGTAATATTGCTAGGAGTATGGTTGTAAGATATATTAAAATTTTCTCCCTAGGACTTAGATTTTCTAAAAATTGCTCAATTTGATTCATTATAATGCTCTTAAAGTGATTTCGTGCAAGGATTTATCTTGTGAGATAAGACTAAATTGGGGACTTGTAAATTGAAGTGCTTTATTAAAATCCTCTTCGTTGCTAAATTTTATAGTGATAAGGGTTTTATCTATCATGAGATTAGAAATTCTTAAAGAATGATCATTTAGCCATGCAATAGCCTTTGTTAAAATCAAAATTGTATTTTTATCCGCTTTAAAATTTTGCGTAATTTTAGATAGTTGTTCAGAGTATTTTTCTAATAAAAGATTTTGAGTTTGAATTTCTAATTGAAGTTGTTCTATATTGGCCTTAAGTTTTTGGCTTTGTTTTTCTTGAATTTCATAGATTTTATTTTGTGAAATTTCATTTTGTATATGTGTTGTTTTGGCATTTTGGTATTGCGCAAAGTCAATTAATGATAAAACTACAATACTGATTATAAAACTTAGAGCAAATAAGAAAATAAATTTAAAATACCAAGGAAGATATTTTTTATAGTGTTTGATAAAATTAGCATTTTTATCAAGATGGTGAATGCTATGTTTTGAAAGTGCGATTTTATCTTCTTGAATCATTTTAAAAGGAAGTTTTGCTTTTGCACTTATAAGATCGAAAATTTCATGAGCTTTTGTGCTTAGCAGTATTTTGCTTTCATAGTGTTGCAAAAGCTCTAAAATACGGCTTTTGTTTATAAATTCTTCTATATTATCACAAAAATCGAGTGTTTTGAAAGTTTTAAATTTACCTTGCTCGTAAAAACATAAAAATACTTTTTGCGGTTTTATTTCCAAGATACAAAAATTCTCTTCTTTGATTTTATTTTCCAAAAATAAGCTTTGAAAGATGAGGGGTTGGGGAAAACAAAATTGAGTTTTGGGTAGTTTTGCAACCCGTGCTAAAAAACAATGATAGATTTGATCTTGTTTTAAAAAAGCCAATTGATATTCAAAAGGATTTTGAAGATCGCATTCTTTTGTTAGCTCTTTAAAAAGGTCATCTTCTTCAAAATTGCCATTTTTTTGTTTGTAGATAAGATTTTCAAAACTTATAAAATGAGCTTTATTCTTCATAATTTAGAATTTTTTTAAGAAAAATTTCATCTTTTTGCCAATTTTTCTTTACAATGACAAAAAGCTTTAAGAGTACTTTGTTTTGAATGAGTTTTGAAATTTTAAATCTCGCATCTTTTCCTATTCTTTTAAGTGTCGTTCCATCTTTTCCTATAAGCATGGCTTTATGGGAATTTGTATCGGTGATAATTTGCGCATCAATGATAAAAAGATTGGATGTTTCTTTGGTATTTTTTATCATAATTTCACAAGAATAAGGCAATTCTTCGCTTAAATTTTCATAAATACTTTCAAGTATAAATTCTCTAAAAATATTTTTTTGAGAACTAGGTGTTAAAAATTCACTATCATAAAAATGCTCATGTTCAGGCAAGAGCTTACATAGCTCGTTTAGTAGCGGTTTTTGATAACTCTTTTTCTTGCAAGAATAAGGCAAGATAGCCTTAAAATACTCACTGAATTTTGCATATTCATTGAGTTTTTTTAAAAGTGCGCCATTATCAGCTAGATCTACTTTGTTAAGAACGATGATATGAGGAACTTTAGGATTTAAGCTTAGGAAATTTTCATAATCTTTTACACTATCAAAAATACTCGCAACAAACAAGATAACATCGCAATCACCCATAGATTTTATAGCGCTTTGGATAAGAAATTGATTAAGCGTTGCTTTGCTTTCATGAAGACCAGGTGTATCTATAAAGATGATCTGATCTTCACCATTCATGACTATAGCTTTGATTTTACGCCTTGTGGCATTTTGTTTGTGAGAAACTAGGGCGATTTTTTCTTCTAGCAAGGAATTAATTAAAGTGCTTTTTCCTGCATTGGTACGCCCTATGATGCTAACAAAGCCACTTTTCACAAAATATACCTTGCAAGATCTTTATTTTCTATAATATCTCCAAGTTTTTCTTCCACCATTTTTTTATCAACTACGAATTTTTTACCCGCATACTCATCTGCTTCAAAGCTTAAATCTTCAAGCAATTTTTCTATAACTGTATGCAAGCGTCTAGCACCTATATCTTGCATTTCTTCATTGGCTTTAGAAGCAATTTTTGCAATCTCTTTAATCGCTTCATCATCAAATTCAAGTTCTAAATTCTCAGTTTTTAAAAGCTGTTCGTATTGTTTTAAAAGTGAATTTTTAGGGCGTGTTAGAATTTCATAAAGTGCTTTATCATCAAGACTATCTAGCTCTACTCTTAAAGGAAAACGACCTTGAAGTTCAGGGATTAAATCGCTTGGTTTGCTAAGATGAAAAGCCCCTGCAGCGATAAAAAGGATATGATCGGTTTTTAAAGTGCCGATCTTTGTTTGTACGCTTGAGCCTTCAACTATAGGAAGTAAATCTCTTTGAACACCCTCTTTGCTTGGATCTTGGCGATTTGAATTTCCACTTGAAACCGCAATTTTATCAATCTCATCTATAAAAATAATTCCTTCATTTTCCGCTCTTTTTAAAGCTTCACTTTTAATGCTTTCTTGATCTAAAATCTTCTCTGCTGCTTCATTTTTAAGAGCATTTTTGGCATCTTTAATTTTCATTTCTTTTTTGACTTTTTTACTGCCAACGCCTATAACTTTAACTATATCTTGCATTGCTCCCATTTCAGGCGGTAAATTAGGATTTGTATCAAACATGCTTTGCGAAATTTCTATCTCTATCACACTTTCATCTAAATCCCCATTTCTAAGTTTTGTTCTCATTTTTTCAAGGCTATTTTTATACTCTTCTTGTTTTTCATCACTGATGCCTTTAGGTAAAGGGGGAAGAAGTTTTTCTAAAATTTTATTTTCTATAAATTCATCGATTTTATCTTTATTTTTTTCTCTTTGTTCATTTTTTACCAAATTTAAAGCTGCATTTGCAAGATCTCTTACCATGCTTTCTACATCACGACCTACAAAGCCTACCTCTGTGTATTTACTCGCTTCGATTTTAATAAAAGGAAAGCCCATCATCTTAGCCAAACGCCTTGCAATTTCAGTTTTGCCCACACCTGTTGATCCTATCATAAGGATATTTTTTGGCACTATATCATCTTGGAGTTCAGGGCTAAGTTGCATTCTTCGGTAGCGGTTTCTTAGGGCTATTGCTATAATTTTTTTAGCTTTTTTTTGTCCTATGACATAATCATCTAAAAATTTAACGATTTCTTTTGGAGTTAGATTCATTTTTCATCCTCAATTACATAAGTTTTTATATTGGTATTGGTATAAATGCAAATTTCACCCGCGATTTGAAGACTTGATTTGACTAGTTCTTCTTCATCCAAATTTGCATGTTTTGCCAAGGCTCTAGCTGCTGAAAGCGCGTAATTCCCACCACTTCCTATAGCTGCGATTTGTCCATCTTCAGGTTCGACCACATCGCCTGTACCAGAAAGTAGAAAAATGTGATTTCTATCAAGTACAAGCATCATGGCTTCAAGTTTTCTTAGGTATTTGTCTTTTCTCCATTCTTTAGAAAAATCAATCGCTGCCTTTAAGAGATCACCCTTAGAACTTTGAAGGAGATTTTCAAACATATCAAAAAGATTAAAAGCATCAGCTGTGGATCCTGCAAAACCTGCCAAAACTTTGCCATTGTTGAGTTTTCTAATCTTTACAGCATTGCCTTTTAGCACCGTATTTCCAAAGCTTACTTGTCCATCTCCGCCAATTACGGATTTATTTTTACCTTTGTAAGCTAAAATTGTTGTTGCGTGAAACATTATTCTGCCTTTATGTTTATATTAAATTTTGCGTGGATAGCATGACCTAACTTAACGCTAACTTCGTGGATTCCTAAGCTTTTTAAGGTATCGCATTCTAAGCTTTTTTTATCGATTTCTATATGGGTTTGCTCTTTTAAAGCATGAGCGATTTCATCTTTAGTTACCCCACCAAACAAGCTTCCATTAGCTCCTACAGGCTTTGAAATTTCAAGTGTAACTTTGCTAAGTTCTTCTTTTAGTTTTTCTAAATTTGCAAGTTCAAAGCGTAAATTCTCCGCTTCTTTTTTCTTATCACTTTCGTATTTTCTTAAAACTTCATTTGTTGCTGCCTTAGCAAAGCCTTTAGCAATGAGAAAATTTTGACCATAACCATCTTTTACTTCTTTGATTTCCCCTGCTTTTCCAAGAGCTTTAACATCTTTGATTAATAATACTTTCATTTTTTAATCCTTGTTTAAAATTTTCTTCCGTTTTTTCCTGCAATAATAAAACGCAAAGCATTCAGTTTAATAAAGCCTGCTGCGTCTTTTTGATTATACACTTCATCTTCTTCAAAGGTACAATAAGCTGCATTAAATAAGCTATCGTTAGCACTTTCTCGGCCTATAACCATTACATTACCTTTATAAAGTTCAAGTTTTACTCTACCATTGGTATGTTTTTGAGATTCGTCGATTAGAGCCTGAAGCATCATTCTTTCAGGCGAGAACCAATAGCCATTATAAATCAAACTTGCATATTTTGGCATAAGTTCATCTTTTAAATGCGCAGCTTCTCTATCTAGTGTGATGCTTTCAATTGCACGGTGTGCTTTTAAGAGTATAGTTCCTCCTGGTGTTTCATAGCAGCCACGACTTTTCATTCCTACATAGCGATTTTCTACTATATCAAGGCGTCCTATGCCATGTTTTGCACCAAGCTCATTAAGCTTGCTTAAAAGCCCAGCAGGGCTTAAATGCTCTCCATTGATGGCAACTAAATCTCCCTTTTGAAAATCAAGTTCTATAATCTCACTTTCATTCGGTGCTTCTTTTGGACTTTTACTCCATCTCCACATATCCTCTTCAGGTGCGTGTGCAGGATCTTCTAAAACAAGTCCTTCATAAGAAATATGAAGCAAATTTGCATCCATAGAATAAGGAGATTTCCCTTTTTTCTTAGAAATATCAATACCATGTTTTTGCGCATAAGCTAAGAGTTTTTCGCGGCTATTTAAATCCCATTCACGCCAAGGAGCAATGATTTTTAAGTCAGGATTAAAGGCTAAATAACCTAATTCAAAACGCACCTGATCATTTCCTTTTCCCGTAGCCCCATGACTTACCGCATCAGCTCCTGTTTGCAGGGCAATTTGTGCTTGAGTTTTTGCAATCAAAGGTCTTGCTATGCTAGTTCCAAGTAAGTATTCACCCTCATAAATAGTATTGGCTCTAAACATAGGAAATACATAATCTTTAACAAATTCTTCTCTTAAATCTTTAATGAAAACATTTTCTTCTTTAATCCCTAATGAAAGAGCTTTTTTTCTAGCAGGTTCGAGCTCTTCGCCCTGTCCAATATCTGCTGTAAAAGTTACTACTTCGCATTTGTATTCATCTTGAAGCCATTTTAAAATAATACTTGTATCAAGTCCGCCAGAATATGCCAAAACGACTTTTTTTACTTCATTTTTCATAGAGTATCCTTTGTCAATATTGATTTAATTGTCAAATTGTATCTAAAATTCATTAAAGAAAAGTTTTTAAATTGATGAAGAAAAGTTAGTCAAAGCAAAATGGGTTTCAAAAATTTAATTTTTTTGGTAAAATTCCACTATGAGAGTAGATAAATTTTTAAATGCGGTTAATATTACTAAAAGAAGAGCTATTTCTGAAGATATGTGTAGAAGTGGTGTAGTGGGGATTAACGGAGTGATAGTAAAGGCGAGCAAAGAGGTTAAGGTAGGAGATATTATCAGTTTGCATTTTACTGATTATACGCAAGAATATAAGGTTTTAGCTTTGCCCACTACTAAAAATATTCCAAAAAATGCACAAAGTGAATATGTGGTGAAGTTATGAAAGAATTTATTCTAGCTAAAAATGAACTTAATACCATGCTTCAAACTTTACCAAAACAAGGTGTTGTTTTATTACAAGGAGAATTAGCTAGTGGTAAAACAAGCCTAGTGCAAGCTTGGGTTAGTTTTTTAAATTTAGATGAGAAAGTAGATTCTCCCACCTTTTCTATCATGCAAAAATATGAAAATCAAGATATATGTATTTATCATTATGATATATATCAAGAGGGTTTAGAAGGACTTTTAAAAAATGGTTTGTTTGAGAATTTTTTTGAAGAGGGTTTACATTTGGTTGAATGGGGAGATGAGAATTTAAAAAAAGCTTTGCTAAAACTTGGAGTTCCTAGCTTAGAAATAAAAATCAGTGTAGAAGATGATAAAAGAAAGTATGTAATTCATGAGTAAACTAGAAATTGTAAATTTAGAAAAAATTATTAAAAAAACAAAGATTATCCAAGGCATATCCTTAGAATTAAATAGTGGTGAGGTTGTGGGACTTTTAGGGCCTAATGGAGCAGGAAAAACAACTACATTTTATATGATATGTGGACTAATATCTCCAAGTAGTGGAAAAGTGCTTTTAGATGGTTTGGATATTACTAAAGAGCCTTTAAATAAACGAGCAAGGCTAGGCATAGGTTACTTACCTCAAGAAAGCAGTATTTTTAAGGATTTAAGCGTTGAAGATAATTTGCTTTTAGCTGCTCAAATTTTTTACAAGGATAAGAAAATTTTACATGAAAAAGTGGAGCAAATGCTCGAGCTTTTAAGTATAGAACCTATTCGCTTAAGAAAAGGTCTAAGTTTAAGCGGTGGAGAAAGAAGACGATGTGAAATTGCAAGATCTTTGATGTGTGAGCCTAAATTCTTGCTTCTTGATGAGCCTTTTGCTGGAGTAGATCCTATTGCAGTGGCTGAAATTCAAAGTCTTATCAATGAGCTTAAAAAGCTTGATATTGGAATTTTAATTACTGATCATAATGTTCGCGAAACTTTGGCAATTTGCGATAGAGCTTATGTGATAAGATCAGGCTCTTTACTTGCAAGCGGAAATGCTGAAGAAATAGCAAATAATAAAGATGTTAAAAAATATTATTTAGGAGCGGAGTTCAAACTCCTTGATTGATGTTAAGGCAAAAGACTACCCAGGCTCCCAAAACTAAGATTTCTCAAACTCTGCGTTCGTGGTTACCTATATTACAAGCAAATATAGAAGATTTAAAAGAAAATTTAGACAAATTTGCAGAAGAAAACCCTTTTTTAAGCGTTCAAGAACCCATTCAAACACACGAGCATAATAAAAATTATTTTGATTCTTTTTATAAGCGCAACGCAAATTCAGCATTTGTAGACAATAAAGGCCTTGCCACAAAAAGTGTATATGAACTTTTAAGCGAGCAGATTATACCCCCTCTTTTTCCTACAAGTAAATCTCAAGAACTTGCAGGCAAAATCGTAGAATGTTTAAACCATGAGGGATATTTTGAATACGATGAAGAAATTTTAAAAGATTATGATATAAATGAAATAGAACACATAAGAGCAAGATTTAAATTTCTTGATCCTGTGGGAGTGGGAGCAAAAGATTATAAAGAAGCTTTTTTGTTTGCACTAGAAAATATAGAACTTGATGCAGAGCTTTATGATTTTTGTAAAATGCTTATTCAGGATTTTGAAAATATACAAAATTACACTAAAGAGCCTTTATATAAGGAAGCATTAGCGATTTTTAAGCGTTTTAGCATACCGCCTTTTTTGGAGTATTTTGAAGATTCTCGCGTTATTATACCCGATATCTTTGTTTATAGGGAAAATAATGAAATCAAGGTAAAAATCAATGATGATTATTATCCTGAAATTTCCATTGAAACTGATGGTTTAACTCACGAATACTTAAATCACTACATCAAAGAAGCAAAAAATTTAGTTGATGCTTTAACGATGAGAAAAGCAACGCTTTATAAAATAGGACTCATGATAGTAGAATACCAATACGATTTTTTCATGGGTAAGGATATTAAACCTATGACTTTTAAAGACTTAGCTCTTGATTTAGAGCGCAATGCTTCAACTATTTCAAGAGCAGTGGCAAATAAATACCTAAGTTGTGATAGAGGGCTTATCCCTTTGCGTGATTTTTTTGCTTTTGCACTTGATGAAGAGGGCGAGACTTCAAATGTGGGCGTTAAGGATTTTGTTGCAAATTTGGTTAAAAATGAAAATCGTTTGAAACCTTTAAGTGATAGTAAAATCCTAGAGTTGATTAAAAAAGAATTTAAAGTCGATATAGGGCGACGCACTATTACTAAATATCGCAAACACTTAAATATACCAAGTTCAACGGATAGAAAAAAATTATACGAACTTGAAGGATAATGCTTAAATTCACCCTTTCTTTAATCTTGCAAATCAAAAATATAAAAATACACTGAATTTGTATGAATGATATTTTAATGTATATTTTAATATTTATTGGTATATTATTTTAATTATATGTTTTTTTTATTTAAAATTGTGCTATAATCACAATAATTTTTAAATTTATTCCATAAAAGGAGTTAAAATGGACTTTTTAACCAGTCTAGATGAGAGTATTCAGTTTTTGATACAAATCATCATTGTTTTAATTTGTCTTTTTTACGGTGCAAAAAAAGGCGGCATAGCGCTTGGTTTACTTGGTGGTATAGGTTTTTAATGCTTGTTTTTGCTTTTCATATAAAACCTGGAAAGCCCGCTATAGATGTAATGCTTACTATCTTAGCTGTGGTTGTTGCAAGTGCGACTTTGCAAGCAAGTGGCGGTCTTGATGTAATGCTTCAAATAGCTGAAAGAATTTTAAGACGCAATCCTAAGTTTTTAACAATACTAGCGCCTTTTGTAACCTGCTTTTTGACCATACTTTGTGGAACAGGACATGTGGTTTATACTATTATGCCTATTATTTATGATATAGCGATTAAAAACGGTATTCGTCCTGAGCGTCCAATGGCAGCAGCTTCTATATCATCACAAATGGGTATTATTGCATCTCCTGTATCTGTGGCTGTTGTGAGTTTGACTGCTTTGCTTTTAAATGCTAATCATAAATTAGCAGGTTTTGATGGTTATATTAATCTTCTTCAAATTACCATACCTAGTACATTATTTGGTGTATTGTGTATAGGAATTTTTTCTTGGTTTAGAGGAAAAGATTTGGATAAAGATGAAGTATTTCAAGAAAAACTTAAAGATCCTAAATTTAAAAAATATGTTTATGGGGATTCTAAAACACTTTTAGGCGTTAAACTTCCAAAAAGCAATTGGGTTGCAATGTGGATTTTCTTAGGAGCTATTGCTTTAGTGGCTTTATTAGGTATATTTGATTCTTTACGCCCAAATTGGGGACAAGTTGTAAAAAATGGTATTCCTCAAGTAGATGCTTTAGGCAATCCTAAAATGGATATTTTATCTATGGTTTCAGTGATTCAAATGTTCATGCTTTTAGCAGGTTCTTTGATTATCATCTTTACTACAACAGATGCAAAGAAAATCGGCTCTAATGAAATTTTTAAATCAGGTATGATAGCACTTGTTGCGGTTTTTGGAATTTCTTGGATGGCTGATACTATGTTTGCAGTTCACACTCCTATGATGAAAGCAGCACTTGGAGATATAGTAAAAGAGCATCCTTGGACTTATGCTGTAATGCTTCTTTTAATTTCAAAATTTGTAAATTCTCAAGCAGCGGCTATTTCAGCTTTTGTTCCTTTGGCTTTAGGAATTGGTGTTGAACCTGGTGTGATTGTTGCTTTTGCGGCTGCTTGTTATGGATATTATATTTTACCAACTTATCCAAGCGATTTGGCTACTATACAATTTGACAGATCAGGTACTACTCACATCGGTAAATTTGTTATCAATCATAGTTTTATTTTGCCAGGTCTTATAGGTGTGATTAGTTCTTGTGTTGCGGGATATTTCTTAGCTTTAGCAGCAGGATATCTTTAATATTTTGCAGGATTTTTCCTGCAAAATAAAAATACTATAAATCTTTTAATTTATTGATCTCATCTCTTAAAGTCGCTGCTTTTTCAAATTCGAGCGCTTTAGCAGCTTCAAGCATTTGTTTACGAAGCTCTTTTACGATTTTAGCTCTTTCATTAGCAGGCATTTTTTCAAATTTTTTACCTTTGCGATAAATTTCTCCTAAGTTTTCTTCATTTTTTAAACTTTCTTCGATGTGTCGCTTGACTGAAGTTGGGGTGATGTTATGTTTTTGATTGTAAGCTTCTTGAAGTTTGCGACGCTCATTTGTAGTATCCATAGCTTCTTGCATGGATTTTGTAATCTTTTTGCAAAAGAGTAAAACTTTACCATTGACATTTCTAGCAGCTCTTCCCATGGTTTGGATTAAACTTGTAGTGCTTCTTAAAAAACCCTCCTTATCTGCGTCCATAATGGCAATAAGCGAAACCTCAGGCAAATCAAGTCCTTCTCTAAGTAAGTTAATGCCAATTAGCATATCAAAAGCACCGCTTCTTAAGCCTCTTATGATTTCATTGCGTTCTATGGCATCGATGTCTGAGTGCATGTATTTGACTTTTATACCAAGCTCTAAATAATACCTTGTAAGTTCTTCAGCGAGTTTTTTAGTTAGCACAGTCACTAAAACACGTTCGTTTCTTTGTATAACTTTTTTAGCCTCATCAAATAAAATTTCAACTTGATTATCGCTATCTTTAAGTTCTATCAAAGGATCAAGTAATCCTGTTGGACGCATAATTTGATGAAAGATATTTTCCTTGCTAAGTTCAAGCTCAAGCGGGGCAGGGGTGGCTGAAACAAAAAGAAACTGACAATCTTTATGGATAAATTCATCAAACATTAAAGGACGATTATCAAGAGCTGATGGAAGACGAAAACCATAATCTACTAAAGTTTGCTTTCTACTTCTATCTCCTGCAAACATACCGCGAAATTGTGGTAAAGAAACATGGCTTTCATCGACTATGACAAGAAATTTTCTATTTTTAATCGCAAAATAATCAAAAAGCGTATAAGGAGTATCGCCTTCTTTAAGTCCTGTTAGATGCCTTGCATAATTTTCAACGCCTTTACACATTCCTGTGCTTGTAAGCATTTCAAGATCAAATTCAACGCGTTGTTTAAGGCGTTGATATTCTACGAGTTTATTTTCATGCTCAAAATAAGCAAGGCGTTCGTTAAGTTCTGTTTTTATGTCTTTTATCGCTTGTTTTAGCCTTGCTTCGCCCACGCTAAACTGGCTTGTAGGATAGAGTATAAAGCGTTTTAAATCTTTACCTTTTTTATTTTCTAAAACATTGTAATGATACATAGCATCAAGCTCATCGCCAAAAAATTCAAGTCTTACTACTTCATCTTCATAATAAGCTGGATAAATATCTATAATATCTCCTTGAACTCTAAAATCTGCACGATCAAAAAAATTATCATTTCTTTTATAACCCATATCTACAAGTTTTTTTAAAAGTTCTTTTTGTGAAATTTGCATACCCAGTTCAAAGATTAAAACCATGCCTATGTATTCATTTGGATTACCAAGTCCATAATTTGCTGAAACACTAGCTATGCAAACTACATCTTCATAACTTAAAAGAGAAGCAGTAGCACTCAGTCTTAAACGCTCTAAGTCTTCATTAGTGGAGCTGTCTTTTTCTATGAAAACATCAGTGCGTGGAATATAGGCTTCAGGTTGATAATAATCATAATAAGATATAAAATATTCCACATGATTTTTAGAAAAAAAGCCTTTAAATTCGCTATAAAGTTGTGCACAAAGGCTTTTGTTGTGACTCATGATAAGGGTTGGCATATTGAGTTCTTTTATGACATTTGCCATGGTAAAAGTCTTTCCGCTTCCTGTTACGCCGAGTAGGGTTTGATATTTATTACCTTTTTTTATGCTTTTTACTATGCCTTGTATTGCTTGTTCTTGATCAGGACTTGGTTTAAAATCGCTTGTAAGTTCTAACATTTTCCCACTTTTTGAAAGTTTTTTAGAAAAATTCTAAAAGAAAATGCTTTAATTAAAAATTAATTGACTATAAAAAACCTAAATTTAAATTTTTTTCTGCTACAATTACAAAAAATATTTTTATTTTAAATTTCTATAGCAGAAGGCAAATTTATGTTTGATGAAAAAATTATTAACACAATGTCAGATAAAGTCAATGAGTTGATTGAAAAATACAACGAAGTGTGCGAAGCAAATGAAAATTTAAGAAACGAACTTGTAAGCGTAAAAGCGCAAAATGAAGCAAAGAGTAATCAAATCATGCGTTTGGAAGAAGAGCTTAAGTCTCGCAATATAGAAAGTGAAGATATTTTCAAAAAAATAGAGGCTGTACTTGGCAAGTGATAATTTAAAACAAGTTATTATCAATGTTTCTGCAAAGGATTTCATTGTTAAATGCAGTGGAGAATTTGCAAATTTTTTAGAAGATGATATCGCTCTTATTTCTGGTGGGACTAAAAAAATAGAATTAAAGCGTTTCGTCGATGCTTTTGTAAAAAAAAGCTATGAGAATTATATCTTAGAAAGAGAACTTAAAAAACTTATAAAAGCGATCAATGAAGAACTCCCTGTAAAATGAAAAAGGCTTTTACTCTCTTAGAGCTTGTTTTTGTGATATTGATTTTGGGGATATTGGCAAGTTTAAGCTTCTCTTTTGCCAATCAAAATAAAAACGATGCGAAATTATTAAAATTGAAAATAGATTATGAAATGCTAAATTCAGCCCTATCCCTTATGCGTACTCAAGTTGAACTCAAACAAATCAGTTCTTTTTCTCCTAATCTTGATGAAGCAAAAAACAATACTCAAAAAGAAAAGCTATTTTACTGCCAAACTAGCCAAAACTGTACTTATTCTTTACTTCACACACCTATTTATTCTAGTTTTAATGCTTGGATGAAAACAGCACCCAATCGATATAGATTTTTTTTAAATACAAAAGAATGGGTTGATTTTTTTTATAATGCTGATTTTGCTATTTTAGAATGTTTGAGTGAAAAATATTGTAAAGAATTATTATGAGATATTATGAATTAGCGGTTTTTGGATTTTATTTGCAAAATTTAACCTTTCATAGCAAGGAAGAAATTCCAGCTTTAAGAGAGGTGATTATTGATTTAAAAAATAAAAAAAATCTTAGAGCTTTAGTATTGAAAGAATGCCAAAAGCCCGAATTTCAGACAAAAGAGATTAAAGAAATTACATCTTTTTCATTAAGTGATATACAATTTGAATTGGCGAAATTTATTTCGTATTATTATTCTTCAAAGCTAGGTTTTGTATTAGGACTTTTTTCTACTCATCAAACTTACACTTGTAATCTCATTAAAATAGAAAATGAACCCAAATTAAGCCAAAAACAAAAAGAAGCTTTGGAATTTATAAAAGCTAATCCCACTTCTTTGCTTTTTGCAGATACAGGTAGTGGAAAAACTGAAATTTATATTTGCTTAATAAAACAATATTTAGAGCAAGGCAAACAAGTTTTACTTTTAATGCCAGAAATTTCTCTTACTCCACAGATGCAAAAGCGTTTAGAAGTGTATTTTAAAGATAAATTTTTTCTATGGCATTCTAAAATTTCAAAGAAAAAAAAGCAAGAAAATTTAGAGCGTTTTTGTAAGGGTGAAGCACTTTTGGTCGCAGGAGCAAGATCGGCTTTGTTTTTGCCTTTTGTAAATTTAGGACTTATCATAGTAGATGAAGAACATGATAATTCTTACAAAGCGTCTAATCAACCTTATATTAATGCTAGGGATTTAGCACTTTTTTTAAGCTCAAAATTTGACATTAAGGTGCTTTTAGGTTCTGCTACTCCTTCTTTAACGAGTTTTTACAAGCAAAAGAGTTTTAGACTTAAGGGTACTTTTTTTGAAAGTAAAAAACACTTTTTATATGATGAAAACGAATTGGGCGTAACTCCTATGCTTTTGGGCGAGTTGCAAAAAAGCTTGGAAAATCAAAAACAAGCTATCATTTTTTTGCCCACTAAGGCCAATTTTAGACAAATTGTGTGTAAAGATTGTGGGCAAACTATAAAATGTCCTTTTTGCTCTATTGCTATGAGTTTGCACAAAAAAAGAAATGTTTTAAAATGTCATTATTGTAATTACACTTCTTTAATAGAGCAAAATTGTCCTAGCTGCCAAGGTGTGATGCTAGAGGCTAGGAAGATGGGCACAGCAGAATTACAAGAACTTTTGCAAGAGACTTTGCCTTTAGCAAGGATAGCTAAATTTGATAGTGATGAGATTACGAGTATTCGAAAGCTTAATGCTATTTTAAAAGATTTTAATGAAAATAAGATCGATATACTTATAGGAACTTCCATGCTTGCTAAAGGACATGATTATCATAGTGTAGATTTAAGCGTTATTTTAGGACTTGATGAGTATTTGTTTCGTCCTAATTTTAAAGCAAGTGAAGAAACTTTAGCTTTGGCTATGCAAGTAGCAGGAAGAGCAGGGCGCAAAGGCGAAGGAAGGGTGCTTTTACAAACCAAAAATAGGAATTTTTTTGAAAGATATATAGAGGATTATGATAGCTTTTTGCAAGATGAATTAGAAAACAGAAAAGATCTTTACCCCCCATTTAAACGCCTTTTAAGAGTTCTTATAGAAGATAAAGATCAAAAAAGTGCACAAAAACTTTGTGAAAAATTTGCTTCTCAATTTAGAAATATCAAACAGGTAGAATTGGTAGGCTATGGAATTTGTGGAGTTGAAATGCTGTATGGAAAATATCGTTTTTATTTGTTGCTTAGAAGTGAAAATCATAAAGCTTTAGTGGCAATTGAAAATTATATTTTGCAATTTAAAAATGCAAGTGCGGATATTGATCCTATTGATTTTGTGTAAGTGATATGATTATTTATCTTTGTATATTTTTTCAAATTCTTTATAATATTTCCAAGAATCAATAATATGAGGATGTGTTTGTTTTAAATGATTTAGTTCATTTTCAAATATATTAAAAAAAGTGCAAATAAGTGATTTATTTTTTATAAAATAATCTATTACATCTTTTTCTTTCATCATTTTTGATTCTGTTTCATCTATGGTTATTTTAATTTGATATAAAAAATCATACAAATAATGTTTAATTGTTGAAAATAAAAGATTGTTTTGTTCTAATTGCTTAAAATCATTTTTATCAATATATACACCCATATCATTACATAGGTCGTTTTTTATAATTTCTTGTATTATGTCTATTTTTTCATGATTGATATGTTTTCTGTCTAAAATTATGGGAATGCTAGAAGTTCTATCAATATTGAAATTTTTATTATTTTTAGGAGTATTAAGATAAAAGGTGTTATTAATATCTTTAGAATTTGCATAAAGTGTAATAGGAAAAAGATAGCGAATATAACCTCTAAATTCTTTAATTTTAAATAAATCTAATTTATCTTTATGGGGGGGGGTAAAATTAAAATTTATAGCAAGTAAATTCATGGTATCAAAGGCCTTTGATTGGCGGATTTCTTCCATATCAAGATAGTATACATTGTCTTTGTTAAAATATTTTAATAAATAAGAGATGATAAAAACTCTTTGTTGTAGTTCATTTATATCGATTTTAATTTTATGATTTTGATGAGTAAGATAGTTGATGTAATAACGCCAATCATAAGTTAGATTAAATTCAGGGGGATAGTTTCTTAAAACTTTACTCCAATCTCTTCCCCAGCTATGCTTTAAAAGTCCCATTGGATCTCGAACTCCGCAAATAATCTTAGAATTAAAATCTAATAAAGATAGATATTTATCAAAATAAGGTAGATTAATTTCCGATATATTAATAGCATATTGAGCAATTGTATTATCATTTAGACACATGTAATTAATACAATATCTCTCTTTGCTATCAGGTGGTAAAATCCAGGAGGCAAAACAAGTTACATCGCAACATTGATTAAGGTATCTTAAAAATGCTGCTGCTCCAACGCCATGTGGAGAAGTATAGATAAATTTATAGTGTTTAGGCAGGGGTAAATTTAAATCCCAAGCTAATTCTGCGCAATGTCGACTAGAATCTATTTCTATAAAATTAGGATTGATTAAAGGTGGATAAGGATGTTTTGTTGATAAATATCTATCCCTAAATTCGTTAGAATTGAGCCAAGTGCAAATTATTTCAATATTTTCCAAAACAAAGGTAAAAAATTTTTCATTATTCGAATTTTTTAAAGCTTGTAAAAGAATTTGAGCTAGGGTTGGAGTTAGGTTATTTTTTATATAGAGTAAAAGATTTTGCATATAACCTCTTTTAATTGTATTTAATTTATATATAATTCATAAATATTTAAATGTCATGAAATTTAAATATATTATCAAAAATAAACTTTAATTAAAGCAATAAAAAGTTAAAATTTGATATTAAAATTTTTCAAAGAGTGAAGTTATGGAGTATAAAAGATTTAAAACCAGACAAATCAAAGTAGGAAATGTTTTAATAGGCGGTGATGCACCCATTTCAGTTCAATCTATGCTTTTTACTAAAACAAGAGATATAGAAGGTTCTTTAGAACAAATCAATCGGCTTTATTTTGCAGGAGCAAACATAGTGCGTTTGGCGTGTTTGGATATGGCGGATGCAAGGGCTTTAAAGGAGATTAAAGCAAAAAGTCCCTTGCCTTTAATTGTAGATATACATTTTAATCACAATTTAGCTGTATTTTGTGCCGAATTTATTGATGGGGTTCGTATAAATCCAGGCAATATAGGCTCAAAAGAAAATGTTAAAGAAGTAGTAAAAGCTTGCAAAGAGCGAGACATTCCTATACGCATAGGTGTAAATCACGGCTCTATAGAAAAAGAATTCAGTGACAAATATGGATATGGTGTAGATGCGATGTTAGAAAGTGCATTGTATAACATTAAACTTTTAGAGGATTTGGATTTTTTTGATATAAAAATTTCGATGAAAACTTCTGATACTCAAAAGACCATAGAGGCTTATGAAAGATTAAGACCACTTTGTGATTATCCTTTTCACTTAGGGGTAACTGAAGCAGGAACTAAATTTCATAGCACGATAAAAAGTTCTATTGCTTTAGGAAATTTGCTTCTTAAAGGCATAGGTGATACCATGAGGGTTTCAATGACGGGCGAACTTGAAGAAGAAATCAAAGTCGCAAGAGCGATTTTACAAGATAGCGGGGTGCAAAAAAGTGGAGTAAACATTATCTCATGTCCAACTTGCGGTAGGATTCAAAGTGATTTGTTAAGTGCGATTAAAATCGTAGAAGAAAAGACTAAACATATCAAAGAGCCTTTAAATATCAGTGTTATGGGCTGTGTTGTAAATGCTTTGGGTGAGGCTAAGGGCGCTGATGTGGCTATAGCTTTTGGAAAAAATCAAGGACTTGTTATAAGACATGGAGAAGTTGTAGCAAAACTTAAAGAAAATGAGCTTGTGGATAGATTTTTAGCTGAAGTAGAAGATGAGGTTAAGAGTAGAGAGATAAAAGAATAGATTTTGTTTTAATTATAGATATTTAAAATAAAATCGCAATAAAATTTAAGTCCTTATTTTAAGGACTTAAATTATAAGTTTATTTAAAAAGGCCATATAGCTTCTATGACTTTGCTTCCCCAAGGTTTTCTAGTGCTTCTATCCACTTCACCTTCAGTTTTGTAAAGAATTTTTGCATCTGCTATATATCTACTATCTATAGTATTATCTTGACCGATATCATAAGGACGAATCACACCGCTAAGTTGTATGATTTGTTTTTCTCCATTGATCAAAAGCTCTCTTGAACCCTCAATAAAATAATTACCATTAGACAAAATTTTAATCACGCGAGTTGAAATTGTAGTGTTAAAACTTTCATTGCGACTTTGAGCGCCTGTTCCTTGGTAGTTGTTAGTACTATTGGTTTGAAAGCCTATATTAGAATAAGCATTTACTTTATCGATCGCAGTTCCAAGCAAGCCACTTCCGCCTGTTAAAGCTCCTCCTCCTAAATTGGAAGTATTGGTTCTACTTGTGGCCTTATTGGCTTGAGTGCTTTGAGTAGTGCTTTCTTGGATAACCACAGTAACTAAATCATTTACATTCATTGCTTTTTTATCAGAGAATAAAGGATTATCACCTTTTCCAAAAAGTGATCCAGGAGAAGTTTCTACATTGTTGCTTTGTTTAGGTGCAAGCTCTTCTACATAAGCAGGAGGTTTCATAGAAATTTGCGGATCTACTGTTGCAGAACATCCAAAAAATGCAAAAGGTAACACATAGAATAAAACTTTTTTCATTTTCGTCCTTTAAATGATGAAATTTCATTTTTATTTGTTAAAATAGTTTTTCAAGTAAGTATAAAGCAAAGAGTGTTCCACTTTTTAAAACCAAGGAGAAAATAATGGCAAATCTTTATTTGATGAGATCTAGGAGTGATGAGTTAAATACATTAGTCACCACGAAATTATTGAAAAACTATAGCAAGATATATAAAAATATAGCTATTTACTGTCCTGTGATTTATGTACATCGTATCCCTGTTTTGCAAGGATGGCTTGAGGAATTTGATATTAAGCAAACTTTGAAAAATGCTTATAGTTTTACTTTTAGAGAAGCTATGGAAGAATTTAGCAAAGATCCGCATAGTTTTTTCAATACTATCTTAGAAGAGTATGAGGAATTAAATCGTAAATATGATTTTGTTCTTGTTAATAGTTTTTGCGAATTTGGAATACTTGATGGTTTTGATTTGAGTATAAAATTGGCTAAAAATCTTAATACCCCTATCGCTGCTATTATTAACGATGAAGATAAACTTATAGCTCAAAAATATTTTGATGAAGCTTTGGATGGTAGAGATTATGCTTTGATTAATGAAAATTTTAATTTTGAAGAAATGCATAAGTTGCAAGCTTATGATTTTATGACTCCGCATCGTTTTAAATATGAACTCATTAAAAAAAGTGTTAAAAATAAAAAAACCGTTGTTTTACCAGAAAGCAATGATGAAAGAATTTTAAAAGCAGTTGAAATTTTACTTAAAAGTAGTGTAGTGGATCTTATTTTATTGGGTGATGAGCAAGATATCAAACAAAAAGCCGATGAATTGGCACTTGATTTAACCGCAGTAAAAATACTCAATCCGCTTCATTCAGAATATAACGAAGAATTTGCCACTTTGTTATATGAAGCAAGAAAATCTAAAGGAATGAGCCTTGAAGAGGCTAAAGAATTGGTTAAAGATAGGACTTATTTTGGAACCTTGTTGATACATAGTGGGAAAGCTGATGCTATGGTAAGTGGAGCATCTACTACGACAGCTGAAACTATTCGTCCTGCGCTTCAGATTATCAAAACTCAAGAGGGTGTTGACTCTGTTTCGGGAATTTTCTTTATGGGGCTTGATGATAAGGTTTTAGCTTTTGCAGACTGTGCTGTAAATCCAAATCCAAATGCCGAGCAACTCGCCACTAGTGCTTATGTAAGTGCTATGACTGCAAAGTCTTTTGGTATCGAGCCAAGGATAGCTTTGCTTTCTTATTCTAGTGGAGATAGCGGTAAGGGTGAGAGTGTAGATCTTGTTAAAGAAGCTTTAAGAATTGCTAAAGAAAAGTATCCAGAATTAAATATCGATGGCCCTATGCAATTTGATTGTGCTTATGATCCTAAAACTGCTGCTAAAAAAATGCCAAATTCTAAGATAGCAGGTAATGTAAATGTATATATCTTTCCTGATCTTGACGCTGCAAATATTTGCTATAAGGCTGTGCAAAGAACAGCAAATGCTTTGGCAATCGGTCCTATTTTGCAAGGACTTAAAAAACCTGTAAATGATTTAAGTCGTGGATGTTTGGTAGATGATATTGTAGATACCGTAATTTTAAGTGCAATACAAGCTCAATAGAAAGGAATGATAAATGAAAATTTTAGTTTTAAATTCAGGTTCTTCATCGATTAAATTTAAATTTTTTGATAATAAAATCGTTAAAGCCAGTGGATTGGTAGAAAAAATTGGAGAGCAAAATTCAAAGGTTGTATTAAAAAATACTTTAAATAATGAAAGTTTTGAAAGAGAATTAACAATAAATAATCACGAAGAAGGCCTTAGTATAGTTAATGAGCTTTTTAAAGAATCAGGAATTTTAGCAGATTTAAATGCGCTTGATGGCTGCGGTCATCGTATAGTTCATGGGGGAAGAAATTTAAGCGAGCATTGTTTAGTGGATGATTATGTTCTTAAAGAGATAGATAGGGTTAGTATTTTTGCTCCTTTGCATAATCCTGCGCATTTAGCAGGTATAAAAACAATGATCAAAGCTGCACCTAGTGTTGCAAATGTGGCTATTTTTGATACAGCTTTTCATCGCACTATGCCTGACTTTGCTTATATGTATGCTTTGCCTTATGATTTTTATGATAAGCACAATATAAGAAGATATGGTTTCCATGGTACTTCTCACGCTTTTGTGAGTGCTAGGGCAGCCCAATTACTTGGAAAAAATAAAGAGGACTTAAACGCAATTTCAGCACATCTTGGAAATGGTGCGAGTGTTTGTGCTATTGAGGGAGGTAAAAGTATAGACACTTCCATGGGTTTTACTCCTCTTGAAGGTCTTGTTATGGGAACTCGCTGTGGTGATTTAGATCCTGCAATTTTGCCATTTATTAGCCATCTTAAGGGTTTAACAATAGAAGAAATTGATACTTTGCTTAATAAAAAAAGCGGACTTTATGGAATTTGCGGTTCTAATGATTTTAGGGATATAGGAGCAAAAATCGAGCAAGGTGATGATAGAGCGCGTTTGGCTTTTGATATGTTTTGTTACCGCCTTTTAAAATATATAGGGGCTTATTTTACGGTTTTACCTAGAACGGATGCTATTATATTTACAGGTGGTATAGGTGAAAATGCCGCTTTAGTTCGCCAAAAAGTTTGCGAAAGATTATCTCATCTTGGTGTTGAGCTTGATACAGAATTAAACAACAAAAAAGCAAGCTGTGAAAGAATGATTAGTACTGCCAATTCTAAGGTAAAGATTTTTATCATTCCTACAGATGAAGAACTTGAGATTGCCAGAATCACAGAAGAGTTGATAAACAAAAGCTAAGAGCTTTTGTTTTAACCCAAATTTAATTTTCTTTAGATAGTATTTTAAACTAAAAATTTAAAAGTGTAAAAATATGAAAAAATTTAAAGATTTTAGCTGTAATTTTCTTTTTAAGATATCCGATCAACCTGTTCTTTTGCGTGATTTGCTTGAGGCTAATGCTTTGTTTAATGATGGAATGCTTGTGGATCCTTCCAAGCTTAATTTTAATTTTAAAATTTTAAATTCTTATATATATTTTGGAATTTTTTGTGCTTTGGTTTTATTACCATTATTACTCATTACACATTATCTTTTTACTCGCCTTGATTTTCATATCAGTATTATCAGCGCTGTAGCGGTTACCGCATGTGTTTTTATTTCTTATGATATTTTTAAGGTTTATGCTCGTAAAATGATTTCAAAAAAATTAATACAAAAAGCATGGGCTTTGCACTTTCCTTATTTTTCATATGAAAAATATTCTATTATGGCTGGAAATTTTTATAAAGAAGCCTTAAAAGAAGAAATTCCAAAGGCAAATTTAGAACAATATGTTTTAGAAAAAATCATTCATTCTAAATAATCTAAAATTTGATTTTGAAAGCGCATGATTTCTAAGCGTCTTTTTAAATCTTTATTTTCTTCATCAAGTACGCTTTCTTCTACTCTTAAAGCGGCAATTTCTCGGCTAAGATAGTAAATTTGATTTCTTATATAAATTTGTGGTACAAATAAAACAAGAGCAAAGCTGACAAATAATACGGCAAAAAGTAAGTGATTGAAATTGAGATTTTTATCTTCTTTAGTAGCATTACTAAATCCTTCTAATAATACATTTTTAACCTTTTGTGTATCTTCATCATGTTCTGTTTTAATGGGTTGAATTTCGGATTTTTCAATCTCTATTTTTACTTCTTGAGTTTGTATTTTTTTTTGTAAATTTTCTAGACTTTGTTTTATATCGGGTTTTGGGTCAGTTTGTGTGGGTTGAATCTTGTTATTTTGTATTTTTTTGACTTCTATTTGCTTGTCTGTGTGCAAATATTTTTCTTGAGTATTGTGTGTGTTTTTATTTTGTATAGCTTGAATTTCTTTTTTTTTCAAAAAAGAAAAAAGTTTTTTTGTTTTTTTCTTTTTTGGTTCTTGATTTTTGTTTTTTTCTTTTATTTTGGAAAAAATTTTTTTAGCTAAAGACTGCTTTTCTTCCAATTTAACATTTATCAAATCTTCTTTTAAGTATATATTTGATTTTTTTGTATATTCTAACTCATAGTCTTCTTCTATTTCATTCAAGAAATGATTTGAGCGTTTTTTAAAGCGGCGTCTTAAAATATCATCACTAGAGATTTCTTCTTTTAAATCATCATCTAAAGGCTTACCTTGATTAACAGCGCGAGAAAATTTAAGCATTTTCTGGCGTATGTTTTGTTTTTCTTTTAAAAAATCATCATCTAGCATTATTTTTCCATATTTTTAAAATGAAACAGGCGCATTTTTGCACAACTTGAACGAGAATTAATCATAATTTCTTCTTTGCTTGGAGTTATGGCTTTTTTGCTTATAATTTCTCCTAAAGAATGATTGTTTCCACATTCGCACCTAAAAGCTCTTTCGTCGCAGATACAATTTTTAGCCCATTTTTTAAAATAGTTTTTTGCTATCCTATCTTCTAAAGAATGAAAGCAAATGATAGCTAGAATACAATTTTTTAATTTAATTTTTTCTAATTTTTCTAAAAAATTTTTTAAAACTTCAAGTTCTTGATTGACTTCTATTCTAATAGCTTGAAAAACTAGGGTTGCTTTAGAAACACTTCTGTGATTTTGTTTTGTTTTTCCTATTATTTCGTAAAGTTCTTTAGCACTTTTTATTTTATTTTTTTGTCTTTCTTGGCAAATTTTTTGAGCGATAAAGTATCCATCATTTAATTCCCCATATTTTTTGAAAATATCACTCAATTGCTCTTGGGTATAATTGTTAATAAGCTCAAAAGCTGAAATTTTAACATCTTGATTCATTCTCATATCTAAAAAATCAGAATGAAGATTAAAGCCCCGTTTGTTATTATCAAGTTGATAAGAAGATACTCCAATATCAGCTAAAATGCCTTTGAGATCGTTCAGTTTATCGTGTGAAATTTGGTCTAAAATTTGACTAAAATTACTTAATATAAATTCTGTTCTATCTTTAAAATCATGAAGACGCTTTTTAGAAAATTCAAGTGCTTCTTTGTCTTGGTCGCATGCTATAAGTTTAAGGTTTGGATGATCTTTAAGTAAGGATTCGCTATGGCCACCAAAACCCAAAGTGCAATCTAAAAAATATCCTGAGTTTAGTTTTTCAAATGCTTGATTTACCTCATTGAGCAAAACGGGAATGTGTGGAATTTTCAAATCCTATATCCTATAAAATTTTTATAAGCTATAATTATAACGAAATTTTAACTAAAATCAAAATGAAAATATTTAACAAAAAACCACTAATTAAACTCTAATTAAACACTTCTGCGATAAAATATGTAGTTTAATTTTTATCAAGGAATGATATGCTTACTTGGATGCAACATCACAAAAAATATCTTATTGTTACTATATGGATTAGCACCATAGCTTTTGTTGGAGCTGGGTTTTTAGGTTGGGGTGCTTATGATTTTAATCTTAATAGAAGTTCGAGTGTTGCTGTAGTTGGAGATGAAAAAATCAATTATAATGAATTTAATGTAAGATATAATCAGATTTTTAATTATTACAATCAAATTAGCAACGGTGGCTTAAATGAGGAGAGTGCTAAGCAATTGGGAATTGAAAATGCCGCATTAAGCTCTTTGGTCGAAGATAAGCTTTTGTTAAATTTTGCTAAAGATTTGGGATTGGGTTCAAGTGAAAATGAAGTTATTCAAGCACTTGCTGAAACTAAAGCCTTTCAAGATCCTTCAGGTGATTTTAATAAAACAATTTATTATGAACTTTTGAATGCAAACAATATGACTCCAAAAGAATATGAGAAAACTCTTTCAAATGAAATTATTATCGGTAAACTAGAGCAAATATTTAATCTTCCTCAAACAGATGAAGAGTTGAAAATGCTAGGAGCTAGTTATTTTATGCAAGATTCTTTAAATATAGCAAAGCTAGAGCAAGATAAAGAAAATATAAAAGTTAATGAAGAAGAGCTTAAAAAACTTTGGAATGAACACAAAGAAGATTATAAGACAAAAAAAGTATATGAGATTTCTACTTATTATCTACCGGTGGATATGCAAAAAATTGATGATAGTAAGCTAGAAGAATTTTATAATAATGAAAATAATAAATTTAAATATAAAGATTTTAGTGGCAAAATCATGAGTTTTGAAGCTGCTAAAAAGGATGTTGCTAAAGATTATGCTTTAGCACAGCTTAAAAACACAGCTAATGCTAAATTTTTGGAATTGAAAGAAGGTAAAGATAAATTCCAAAAGGATGAAAATATCACAGATTCAGATGTTTACTATCCACTTGAGGCTTTATCTCGGGTAAAAAATGGAGATGTGTTAAGACCGAGTGAATATCAAAATGGTTATATTATTATCAAGCTTAACAAAACCAATCCTGTAAGAACTAAGACTTTTGATGAGGCTAGAGAAGAGCTTATGCCTATTTATATCAGCGAACAGGCGAAAAAGAATTTAGAAGAAAAAGCTAAGCAAAATTTAGAAAATTTTAGCGGAACTAATATAGGTTTCGTAAGCAGGGATACTGTAAGAAATGATGCTAAAATTAGTAATATATTAAATGAAGCAGAATTTAGTTATTTTCTAATGAATGTTTTTAATTCTGATCAAAATCGTTCTTATGTTATTTTAAATGAAGATAAGGCTATACTTTATAAAATTAATAAGCAAAAGCTTGATATGAATCCTGAAAAATTTCAGCAATATCGCACAATGCTTAATCAAAATTTACAAAGTTTAAAAGCTAATGAAATGAAGCAGGAGTTAATCGAAGAGCTTAAAAAAACATATCCAATAAAAATTTATTATAAAGGTAAATAATTTTGAATATATTAGGAATTGACTTAGGTTCAACACAAACTTGTGCCATTGTCGCTCAAAAAGATGAGGAAGGTTTAAAAATTATTGGTTTTGCAAAAGCAAAAACCAATGGTGTAAAAAAAGGCGCTATTACCAATATCGAGCTTGCTTCAAAATCGATCGAGGAAGCAGTTAGAAATGCAGAGATGATGAGCGGTGTTCATTATGATAAAGTAGTGGTTTCTATTTCGGGCGCTTATACTAAAAGTGTTGATAGTATAGGTGTAGTAAATATACCAAATCATGAAATAGGCATCAAAGAAATTCATCGTGCGGTAAGCACAGCCAAACACACTGCAAATCTTCCGAGTGGTTATGAAATTATTCATGTTTTACCTTATAATTTTAAGGTAAATGATTTAGAACATGTAGATGATCCTTTGGGTATGAGCGGAAATCGCTTGGAGGTTTCGACTCATATAGTTATTTCTCAAGAATCTCATATTAAAAATTTAAAAAAAGCTGTTGAGTTGGCTGATTTGAGAGTTGATAATATAGTCCTTTCTGGCTATGCTTCAGCTATAGCTTGTTTAGATGATAGTGAAAAAGAACTAGGTGCTGTTTTGATTGATATGGGTGGAGCGATCTGCGATATGGTTGTTCATACTGGAAATTCAATTCGTTATAATGATTGCTTGCAAATTGGATCGATTAATATTACTCAAGATTTATCGATGGCTTTGCACACTCCTTTAAAAGAAGCTGAGAAAATTAAATTAAATTATGCAGCCCTTTCTCAACAACCTAATGCATTGATACAAATTCCTTCTATGGGAGATGAAAGAAAAGTAAATGAAGTTTCTTTAGATATCATCTCAAATGTAATCTATGCAAGAGCTGAAGAAACTTTAATGATTTTAGCCAAAATTTTAAGCGACAATCGTTATGCAAATAGCATAGGGGGTGGCGTTGTATTAACAGGAGGAATGACTAAATTAGCAGGTATTGATGAATTAGCTCCTGCAACTTTTGATAATCGTTCTGTTAGACTTGCTACTGCTAGAAAAGATTTAATTACTGGGTTTAGTGAAATTTTTAATGATCCTGAAAATACTTGTGCTATAGGACTTTGTTTATATGGTTCGGGTTATTTTACGCCTTATGAACTTGATTCAAATGAAAAGTTAAGATATAAAGGGGAGATAGAAAATTATAACCGCCAAATTAGACAAGAAATAATTCCACAAAAAGAAGTGGAAAATGAAACAAAATCTGAATTTTTTGGCGAAAATTTGCAAGAAAATGATACAATAATAATACAAGAACAATTAGATTTTAAAGAGCCAAAAGAGAAAAAGCCTAGTGTTTTTTCAAATATTTGGCATAAAATAATGAATCAATTTTAACAAGGAGAAAGTTTTTATGAGCGAATTTTTAGTAGAAGAGATGCAACATAATAAAGGCGCTAAAATTAAAGTTATAGGCTGCGGTGGTGGCGGTGGAAATATGATTAATCATATGGTCAAGATGGGCTTAAGTGACCTCGATTTAATCGCGGCTAATACTGATGCACAAGCTATTTCAAATTCATTAGCAAAAACCAAAATTCAACTTGGCGAGAAAAAAACAAAAGGCTTGGGTGCGGGCATGCTACCAGAGGTTGGAGCAGAGAGTGCTAGAGAAAGCTTTGAAGAGATTAAAGCTAGTCTTAGCCAAAGTGATATCGTTTTTATTGCTTCAGGTTTTGGTGGTGGCACAGGAACGGGCGCTACTCCAGTAATTGCACAAGCAGCCAAAGAAATAGGTGCTTTAACTGTTTCTGTTGTAACTATGCCTTTTGCTTTTGAAGGGAAACAAAGAAAAAAACTTGCTGAAAACGGACTCCTTGAATTGAAAAAAGAAAGTGATTCTATCCTTGTAATTCAAAACGAAAAGCTTTTAAGCATTATCGATAAAAAAGCAGGAATTAAAGATGCTTTTAAATTAGTTGATGATATTTTGGCGCGTGCTGTTAAGGGTATGGTGTCTATACTTTTAGACAATGGTGATATCAATGTTGACTTTGCTGATGTTAGAACCATAATGAGCCATCGTGGTTTAGCGCTTATGGGCGTAGGCAGTGCTAGCGGTGAAAATGCTATCGAAGAGGCTCTTTCTAATGCCATAGAATCTCCATTATTAGATGGTATGGATATTAAAGGAGCTAAGGGAGTTATTTTACATTTTAAAACAAGTTCTAATTGCTCTTTAATTGAAATTTCTGCTGCTGCAAATAATATAGAAGAAATTGTTGATGAAAATGCAAAGATTATTTTTGGTTCTACTACAGATGATAGCATGGAAGACAGGGTAGAAGTGACCATTATTGCCACAGGATTTGAAGATAGAGACAGCATAGCTAAAAAAGCCGCTGAAGAAGCTGAAACTCCTAAGAAAAATCCTTATTTAAATCTTAGAAAAGTAAGTGGTGGTTTTGATGAAGAGATAATGGCTCAAATTGAAACTCCTACTTTCTTACGCCGCCAAATGGACTAAAATAGAATATTTTTAAGCAAGATTTTTACTTAAGTCTTGCTTTTTTAAAATTTTTACTATTTATTTTAAAATATTTTTTACCCATATTCCTAGAAAGAAAACTCTTATTTCTTGGGTAAAGAGATGAATGTTGCTGCTTTTTAAGCGATTTAATGATACTTTTGGTTTTTTAGCATAATTCCTTATAAAAACACAATATGATGCAAATTATCATTCAGTATTTTATTTCTACTTTCTTAATCCCCTAAAATTCATTCTTTTTAAAAGTTGGAACACTCTTTGCTTTATAGATTAAAAATATCAAAATTTATAGGTGAAAAATATGCAAAATGGATATTATCAAGCAACGGGCGGGATGGTAACTCAGTTTAATAAACTTGATGTTATTACAAACAATCTTGCCAATATTAACACGAGTGGTTACAAAAGAGATGATGTTGTAATTGCAGATTTTAAAAGGATTTTTAAAGAAACTCAGGATGAGTTGCCTATAGAAAATCACACAAGAGATGCATCAAGATTTGTCAATACTACCATAGATGGCGTTCCTCAAGTTTCTCAAGGATATACAGATTTTAGTTTAGGTTCTTTAAAAACGACTAATAACCCTTTGGATTTGGCCATTACTAGAGAGGATGCTTTTTATTTAGTTCAAACAAAGGATGGTGAAATAAGATTAAGTAAAGATGGAAATTTTCAACTTAACGAAGAGGGATATTTAGTCAATAAACAAGGATATAGAATTTTAAGCAGTGATTATTTTAATAATCCTCAAAATGCAGGAATTCGTCTTCCTAATGGTGCGGTTTATATCAATGTAGATAAAAACGGAAGTATTGAAGTAGATGGCGTTCAAAATGCGAGATTATTTATCGCTCAAGTAGATGATATAAGAGCTTTGCAAAAAGATGGGGATAATGTTTATAGGATAGATGATTTAACGCGTATTAGAGATTTGGATAATTCTAATGCAGTGCGTCAAGGTTTTTCTCAAGGCTCTAATGTCAATCCAGTAACCGAAATGGTAGGACTTATAGAGGCAAATAGAATGGTAGAAATGTATCAAAAAGTTATGACAGCTCATATGGATGACTTAAACCAAGAAGCTATCAATAAACTTGCAGCCGTTAAATAAAATAATATAAAATAAATTAAAGGATAAAAAATGATGAGATCACTTCATACTGCTGCTACGGGAATGGTAGCGCAGCAAACACAAATTGATGTTACTTCAAACAATATTGCAAATGTTAACACAGCAGGTTTTAAAAAGGGTCGTGCTGAATTTGCTGATCTAATGTATCAAGTTATGAAATACGCAGGAACTTCAACTTCAGCCACAACACTTTCTCCATCGGGCATAGAAGTGGGTATTGGTGTGCGTCCAACAGCAGTGACAAAGGTTTTTACTGAAGGTAATTTAAAGGCTACAAGCACAGATAGTCTTGATATGGCAATTGCGGGAAATGGTTTTTTTCAAATTCAACTTCCTGATGGCACGATAGCTTATACAAGAAATGGACAATTTACAAAAGATAATGAGGGAAATATCGTTAATGCAGATGGTTATAGACTTTTACCTGAAATGACTATACCAGAGGGTGCGACTGCGATTAATGTTGCTACAGATGGAACCGTTTCTGTAATGCTACCAGGGGAGCAACAAGAAACTCAAATTGGCCAAGTGGAGCTAGTTCAGTTTATAAATCCAGCGGGTCTTCATTCTATGGGTGATAATCTTTATCTTGAAACAGGAGCAAGCGGTGCACCTGTAGCAGGTATAGCAACCCAAGATGGACTTGGAACAATAAGACATGGCTTTATAGAGTTAAGCAACGTGCAGCTTGTTGAAGAGATGACAGATCTTATCACAGGACAAAGAGCTTACGAAGCAGGTTCAAAAGCTATCACGACGAGTGATGATATGCTTGGAATTGTCAATCAATTAAAAAGATAATTTAAATTAATTATATAAATTTATGGTATTTTTATGCCATAAATTTTTCTCATATTAATTCACTTAAAATTTCATATACTTACTAAAATCATGGTATAAAAATGAAAATAAATAATATTCTGCTGCAATAATAATTTTTAATTCTTTTTTGAAAATAAATTTATATAATATCAAAGATATGGATTTAAGAAATTTATCAATAAATAAAGCAAAGCGTTTAAAAATTTACGCTTTGCTTTTTATTTAGCAAGAATAGCAAGTTTTAAATTCGTATGCAGTTGGACGCGCTTCAACAGGCCAAACTTGAGTTTCAAATTTCAAATGTTGATAATCATCTATAAAAATATCGCTCATTACAGGTTTTAAGAAAGCGTTGTAACGAATTAAAGCTTCAAGACTTCCTCTTAGAGTGTGTGGTAGTTGCTCTATGCCTTTTTCACGAATTTCATCTAAAGTAAGATCAAATAAGTTTTCATCCATAGGTCCTACAGGAATGGTTTTGTTTTTAATTCCATCAAGCCCTGCCATTAAAAGACTAACAAAAGCTAGATAAGGATTAGCAGTGCTATCAGGGAAACGAATTTCAACACGAGCTGAATTCTTACCTATACCATAAGGCACGCGACAACTTGCACTTCTATTTTGGCAAGAATAAGTTAAAATACAAGGAGCTTCAAAACCTGGAACTATTCTTTTGTATGAATTTGAGCTTGGATTAGTAAAAGCTGCAACAGAACGAGCATTTTTTAAAACCCCACCTATGTAATTAATCGCAGTTTGGCTAAGTCCTCCATAACCTTCTTTGTCATAGAATAAATTCACATCATCTTTCCATAGACTCATATGAACATGCATACCATTTCCATTGTCACCATAAAGAGGCTTTGGCATAAAAGTTGCAGTTTTGCCATTTAAATGAGCTACCATTTTGACAATATATTTGTAGATTTGTACATTATCTGCAGCCTCCACAAGTGTGCCAAAATTTACTCCAATTTCCGCTTGCCCTTGTGCAACTTCGTGATGGTGAACAAAGGTTTTAAGTCCTACTTTTTCAAGAGTTTGAACCATTTCAGAGCGAATATCTACCAAAGAATCTATAGGTTGAACAGGAAAATATCCGCCTTTGTTTCGTGGACGATGACCTGTATTGTAGCTATCTGCGAAATCTTTATCATCATTCCACTCTCCTTCTTCTGTATCCACTTCATATTTAGAACAATGAGTTGTATCTACAATTTTTACACTGTCAAAAACAAAAAATTCATTTTCAGGCCCAAAATAAGCAGTATCAGCTATGCCACTATTTTTAAGATGTTCCATTGCTTTTTTTGCTATGCTTCTTGGACATTTTTCATACATTTGTCCTTTATAAATGTCATAAACATCGCAAAAAACTATAATAGTAGGATCAGCTGTAAAAGGATCTAAAAATGCACTTTGCGCATCAGGTTTTAAAATCATATCTGATTTTTCAATAGGTTGCCATCCATGAATTGAACTACCATCAAATGGAATTCCTGCTTCAAAAGTTTCTTCGCTAATTGCATGAAGATTATAGGTGATATGATGCCAAGTTCCTATCATATCAGTAAAGCGAAAATCTACAAAAAGAACTTCATTTTGTTTACAAAAATCAAAGAATTCATTAACATTGTTAACAAATTTGCCCATCTTTTACTCCTTCTTTTAAGATAATTTATTAAAATTGTATCATATTTTTTTTAATTCAGGTTTAATTAATATATTTTTTTAATCATTTTTTGAAATTTACTTACAAAACTATGAAAATTTAAATTTATATTTTCATTTTAGATAAATTTGATTATAATCGTAGTACTAAAACAAAATCTAGGTTTAAAAAAGGAAAAAGATGACTCAAGAAGAACTTGACGCCTTGATGAATGGTGATGTAAATTTTGATGAGGATGCAGAGTCTAACATTAAAAGCGAAACAGAGTCTCACAATATAGAATCTGAAGAAGGACTAATGCTAGAAGATGTAAAGGTGTCTGATTATAAACCAGATCCTAGTGTTGTATGGCCACCACCACCACCAAATCAAGAACATAAGGTAGTTCATCAACTTGATGATGTTACTAAAGACAGTGAGTTAAAAGCTACTGAGATGATGGATAAGCTAGAAAGTATCAATAATTTCTTTGCAGATTCTGAAAATTTGTTTAGTGAGATTGATAAAGTATTAGCTAAAAATATTGAAATATTTTCAAAACTAAATGAGAAATTTCCAAATGTTGTCAGTTTTAATGAAGCTTTGCAGTTAAATTCAAAAGTGAAAAAAACAAGTCAAGAAATTATTGATAAGTTGCAATGTGGACAAGATGAAGTAATGATGGCAATGGATGCTATGCAATATCAAGATATTCACCGTCAAAAAATAGAGCGCGTTATCAATGTAATGCGTGCATTGAGTCGTTATATGAGTTCTTTGTTTGAAGGTAGGATTGATGATAAGAAACGAGCGAGTTCTGCAGTTCATATTGAAGGCGATTCTACTACTGATATTGTAAGCAATGATGATATAGAAGCGCTTATAGCAAGTTTGGGTCAAAAATGATTATCCCAGAGATTGTAGCTCCTGCGGGAAATTTTGCAAAATTAAAAATCGCTTTAGCTTATGGAGCTGATGCAGTTTACGCAGGGGTAAATAATTTTTCTTTGCGCTCTCGCACTGCTAGAGAATTTAATTATGAGAGTTTTGAAGAAGCTATTGAGTATACCCACCAAAGAGGCAAAAAGGTTTATGTTACTTTAAATGGTTTTCACTTGGGTGGACAAATAGAATCTTTAAAAAAACATATTTTAAAGCTTAAAGAGATGAAACCCGATGCTTTTATAGTAGCTTCAGTGGGTGCAATGGCTTTGGTTCGAGAGTTAGCTCCTGAAATAGCCTTGCATGTATCTACTCAAGCTAATGTTTTAAACTATCTTGACGCAAGAGTTTATAAAAATATGGGTGCAAAACGAGTAGTTATCGCAAGAGAGTTGGGTCTTAAAGATGCTAAAAGTTTAAAAGAAAATTGCGATATTGAGCTAGAAGCTTTTGTGCATGGATCGATGTGTTTTGCTTACTCGGGTCGCTGTTTGATCAGCTCGGTTCAAAGCGGAAGAATGAGTAATCGTGGCTCTTGTGCTAATGATTGTAGATTTAATTACGAACTTTATGCAAAAAATCCTGAAAATGGAGTACTTTTTCGTTTAGAAGAAGATGAAAATGGTACCCATGTATTTAACTCTAAAGACTTAAATTTATGCTCTTGCATAGAAAAAATTATGAAAGAAGATTGCATAAGCGCATTTAAAATAGAGGGCCGTACTAAAAGTGAGTATTATGTTGCACTTACAACTAGAACTTACAAAATGGCCATACAAGATGTTTTAGAAGGTAAATTTGAGGCAAGTAAGTATGAAAAAGAAATTGCTACGCTTAAAAATCGCGGTTTTACAGACGGTTATCTTGTCTCACGCCCTTTAGAAAAAGCAGATACACAAAATCACGATACGAGCATAGAAGAGGGTACTCATCAAGTACATGCTATCGTTGAGGATGGAGAGTATTTTAAATGCAAGGGCAAGGTTGTTTTAAACAAAGCTTATGAAATTTTAATGCCTTTAGGTGATGGAATTGAGACTTGTGATAATGAATTGGGTAAGATTTATAAAAAAGAAGATAAATATTTTGTAGAATTTAAAAAACTTATTTCTAAAAACAATAAAGAATTCAACGAAATTCATAGCGGAAACGAAAACGAAATCAAAATGCCAAATAAAATCAGCAGTTTTAGTTTTTTAAGAAAGGAAATTGGATGAAATTTGTATCAATTATAATGGGAAGCAAGAGTGATTATGAAATCATGAGCGAATGTGCCAAAACGCTTGAAAAATTTGGTGTAAAATATGAACTCATTATCAGTTCTGCTCACCGTAGTCCAAAGCGAACTAAGGAATATATTAAAGAAGCAGAAGAAAAAGGAGCTAAAGTTTTTATCGCAGCTGCTGGGATGGCAGCGCATTTAGCAGGAGCAGTTGCAGCTTATACAACCAAACCTGTTTTGGGAGTACCTATGCTTGGAAGTGCTTTAGCGAGTATGGATTCTTTATTTTCAACCGTGCAAATGCCAGGTGGAATTCCTGTGGGAACTTTAGCGGTTGGCAAAGCAGGAGCTAAAAATGCAGCTTATTTAGCTATGCAAATTCTTGCTCTTAATGATGAAACTTTAGCAAAAGCTTTAAAGCAAGATAGAAAAAATCAAGAAGAAAACTTAATCAGTGATTCTAAGAGTGTAGAAGTTTTATTGTAAAAAAGGATGAAAATGCAAACTTATTTAGAGCTCCAAGAATTTTGTAAACTTGTGCATTTAAATGAAGATGTTGTAAAAGGAATGATGGCAAATGGTGCTTTAAATTTCAAAGAAGAAGAGGGAAAAATTTATATCGAAGCAAACCAAGGAACTTTTAGCGTTGTTCCAAGCGCTTCTAACTCAAAGCTTGCTATGGTAAATTCTATGACTTTGGCAGGAGAAAGCTTTGTAGAAAAGACTATAGGAACAATTTTAAATTTGCATGAGAAGGTTTTAGATGCAAAGGATGAAACTCTTGATGCTTTAAAAAATGAAAATAAATTTTTAAAAGATGCACTTTATTCAATGCAAGAGCTTTATGATGAAGATAGAAAAACTATTGAAACTTTAAATCATGAATTAAAACACGCCCGAGAAGAAATAGAATTTTTAAAACGTAAATATAAGCTTATGTGGAGTAAGACAGCTGAAATTTTTGGGGCAAGAACTGAGCCTGATTTAGAAATGAAAAAAGATGAAAATTCTAGTACAGCAAATGAAAAATTAAATGAAAATAAAGAAGGTTAAAATGACTTTTTCTCAGATGATATTAAATTTACAAGAGTTTTGGCAAAAACAAGGTTGTGCAATCATGCAGCCTTACGATATGCCAGCAGGAGCTGGAACTTTCCATCCAGCAACTTTTTTAAGAAGTCTAGGCAAAAAACCTTGGGCTACTGCTTATGTAGCTCCTTCGCGTCGTCCAACAGATGGAAGATATGGAGAAAATCCTAATCGTCTAGGAGCCTATTATCAATTTCAAGTCCTAATGAAGCCAAGTCCTGATAATATTCAAGAACTTTATTTAAAAAGCCTTGAAAATTTAGGTTTTGATCTTAAAAGCCATGATGTGCGTTTTGTTGAAGACAATTGGGAGAGTCCAAGTCTTGGCGCTTGGGGTCTTGGTTGGGAAGTTTGGCTTGATGGTATGGAAGTAACTCAATTTACCTATTTTCAACAAGTTGGTGGAATCGCAGTAGATTTGGTAAGTGCTGAAATCACTTATGGACTTGAGAGAATTGCTATGTATCTCCAAAATGTAGATAATGTTTATGATATTGTTTGGAGCGAATTTAATGGGGAAAAAATTAAATACGCAGATGTGCATAAACGCAGCGAGTATGAATTTAGTAAATATAATTTTGAAATCAGCAATGTAGATTTTTTAAATCAGCAATTTGAAAATACTTATAAAGAATGTAAAAGTATTTTAGAACAGGGATTGGCTTTGCCTGCTTATGATTATTGTATGCTTGCAGCTCATACTTTTAACTTACTTGATGCAAGAGGTGCTATTTCTGTTGCACAAAGACAAGATTATATGCTAAAAATTCGCGAGCTTTCGAAAACTTGTGCTGAAATTTATAAGAAAAATTTAGATGAAACTGATTGAAATTTATAATTTTTTAGACAAGCTAAGCCCTTTTGAAACTCAAGAAATTTGGGATAATAGCGGTCTTTTACTTGGGAATTTTAACGATGAAATTCATAATGTTTATCTAAGCCTTGATATAGATGAGCAGTTGATCCAAAATGCAGAAGAAAATTCCTTATTTATCACGCATCATCCTTTAATTTTTAAAGGCTTGAAGGATTTGGCAAATTCAACCTATCCTAGAGCTTTTGTTAAGGAAATGCTTAGAAAAAATCTTTCTTTAATTTCTATGCATACTAATTTTGATCTTAGCCATTTAAATACTTATTTTATAGAAGAAATTTTGGGATTTGAAATTTCTTCTAAAGATAAATTTTTAGCTTATATAGATGTAGATATGAGTTTTGAAGAGCTTTGTATTGTGGTTAAAAAGCGTTTAAATTTAGAAATTCTAAGAACAAGTTTTTGTGGAAAAGAATATTTGAAACGCTTAGCTGTTTGCACAGGGAGCGGGGGAGATTTATTAAATGAAGTTAAGGCAGATTGCTATTTAAGTGGCGATTTTAAATACCATCAAGCCTTAGAAGCCATAAGCAATCATCTAAATTTGATTGATTTAGGACATTTTGAGAGCGAACGCTATTTTGCTCAATGTTTAGCAAAACACTTGAAAAATTTGCCGCTAAAAGTTATAATAACAGTTTCAAAAAATCCATTTCAATATTTTTAAGGAAAATAAATGAATAAATATCTCGAACAATTAGTGCTTTTATCAAAAATAGATCAAGAAATTGACAGCTTTGAACCGAAGATGGAAAGTATTAGCAAGACTTTAAAAGATGCTGAAAATAAGATTGCTAAATTTAATGTTGAATTAAATAATTTAGAAAATGAAATTCAAGATGTAGAAAATCAAAAAGTTCAAAATAACGCTCATATTTCAGAGTTTTCAGCTAAAATCAAAGAGCTTTCTAAAAAGAGTGGAGCTGTTAAGACAGAAAAAGAAGCAAATGCTTTAAAAATCGAAGAAGATATCGCTAAAGAGCAGCTTGATGCGGCTAATGATGAGATTGTTCGTTTGGATAAAATTTTAGAAAATAAAGAGCTTTTTAAAAAAGAACTTTTGGAAGAAAGAACAAAAGAAGAGCAAAATTTAGATGAAATAAAAGTAAGCATTAGTTCTCAAATGGATGGCTTGGAGAAAGAAAGAATGAATGTTTATACTAAAAAGACTAAATTAGTTGCAGAGATGAATCAAAAAGTTTTAAGCTTTTATGAGAAGATTAGAAAATGGGCTAAAAATACAGCCGTAGTTCCCGTTAAAAAACAAGCTTGTTATGGCTGCTTTATGAAAATTTATGATAAAACTTATTTATCAGTGATTAAGGGTGAAGAGATTATAACTTGTCCTCATTGTGGAAGAATTTTATATAAAGAGCAAGAAGATCAAAATTGATTTTTTTGTATTATATTCTAGTGTGGATAGCTTTTTTACTCTGCGCTATCCCAATTTTTTTACTTTCTTTATTTAAGCCAAAATATAAATATAGCTTAAAGGCTAGATTTTTTCTCTTTCGTAATATATCTCAAAAAAGATCGGATGTGCATTTTCATGTTTGCTCATATGGAGAGGCAAAAAGTATTCAAGAGCTTGTTTTAAGATTTGATTCAAGAGTTACGACTATTACGCAGACGGGTTATGATTATGCTAAGAAAATTTGCAATAAGGTAAATTATCTTGTTTTTGAAAATTGGATTCCATTTTGGCTTAAACCTAGCAAGGTATTAGTGATTTTTGAAGCCGAGTATTGGTTAATGCTCGTTTTTATAGCAAAGCTTCAAAAAAGTAAGGTTATTTTGCTAAATGCTAGAATTTCAGATAATTCATATGCAAGCTATAAAAAATTTAGATTTTTTTATAAGAAAATTTTTTGTTATATAGATGAAGTTTTTGCACAAAGTGAGGTGGATAAAATAAGATTAGAAGATTTGGGTGCTAAAAATGTTAAAATTTTTTCAAATATTAAATCCAAATTGCAAATATTTCCTACACAAAAATACTTTAAACCTAAGCAAAAATTGATTATTTTTGCAAGCACTCATAAGGGCGAAGAAGAACTTTTGCTCAAGCATTATAAGATGGATAAACAAGAGAAATTAATCATCGCTCCAAGGCATCCTGAGCGTTTTTTAGAAGTGGAACAATTACTGCACGATAAAGGTTTAAAATTTGATAAATTTAGTTTATTGCAAAATGAAGATAAAAAATTTAATCAAGATATTTTATTATTAGATTGTTTGGGTGAGCTTGTAAATTTTTACGCCATTTCAGATGTGGTTGTGTTGGGAGGTTCTTTTTTTGAAGGGATAGGAGGACATAATCCCATAGAAGTAGCTCATTTTAATAATGTATTGATAAGTGGGATTTATATACATAATCAAAAAAGCTTATTTCAAGAAGTAGATAATGTCTGTTTTTGCGAAGATTTAAAAGAGCTTGATGGTATAACCCATAATTATAATTTAAAAGCAAAAATAGCACAAAATAATGATTTATCAATAATAATCCAAGCTATACAGGAAGGTATCGATGCAAGAAAAAGCATATAAACTTTTAGCTTTGCAAGAAAATATTTCAAATCGCGAAGCAAAAGATTTGATAGATAAAGGTTGCGTTTTTTCTCATGGTAAAAAGGTAGTTGTAGCAAGAGCTTTGATGAGTGATAAGACGAAATTTAGCATTGTAAAAACTAGCAAGCCTAAAGTAATTTTTGAAGATGAAAATATCATAGCCATAAATAAACCCTATGCTTATATCAGTGAAGAACTTGAAAAAAAATTCAATGCAAAGTTACTTAACCGTCTTGATAAAGAAACTAGTGGTGCTATACTGCTTTGTAAAAATGAAGATTTTCGAAAAATATGCATTGAAGAGTTTAAAAAACAAAGAGTTTATAAAAGCTATATAGCTGTTTTGGATGGAATTTTAGCAGAAGAAATTGAGATTGATGAGCCTATATTAACCATAAAAACTAAGAATGGAGCTTTGAGCAAAATTTCTAAAGAGGGTTTAAGCGCGGTCAGTATTTTTACTCCTATTATGATGCAAGCTAAAAAAACTTTGGCTAAAATTATCATTAAAACAGGCAGAACCCATCAAATAAGAGTGCATGCTAAATTTATCAAGCATGGAATTATAGGAGATGAAAAATATGCTAAAATTTCAAGCGATAGGATGTATTTGCATAGTCATGAAATTCGAATTTTAAATTATCAATTTAAGGCAGAATTAGATTCTAGCTTTTCAAAGCTTGGTTTTGAGATAAAAAATTTAGATTTTTAAAGCCATTTAAGAAAAGATTTTGTATAATACTCAACTTAAAATTTAAAAATAATAGAAAGGTAATAAAGTGTTTGAATTAGTCAGCGAATCTTTTAAATCAGCGATTAATAAACTTCGTTTTGTTGATGATGAAAAAGCGCTTAAAAATGCTTTAGATACCTTAAAAAAAGCCTTACTAAAAGCAGATGTGCACCATAAAGTGGTTAAAGATTTGCTTTTGCTTATTGAAGAAGATGTTAAAAAAAATGGCATAGGACAAAAGCAATTTTTAGAAGCTATTAAAACCAATTTAGAAAATATTTTAAATGCTGATGGAAAAAATCAAGGTTTTGTTTTTGCTACTAAGCCTCCAACTGTTGTTTTAATGGTGGGTCTACAAGGTGGAGGTAAAACCACAAGTACGGTTAAGCTTGCCAACTACCTAAAACTTCGCAATAAAAAAGTTTTAATAGCTGCTTGTGATTTACAGCGTTTGGCTGCAGTAGAGCAACTTAAACAGCTTTGTGAAGCCAATGAGTTAGATCTTTTTTATATCGAAAATGAAAAAGATCCGATTAAAGTTGCACAACAAGCTTTAGAAAAAGCAAAAAATTCTATGGCGGATGTATTGCTAGTCGATACTGCAGGAAGATTGGCTATTGATGAGGCTTTAATGAATGAATTAAAAGCGGTAAGAAATGCTTTAAATCCGAATGAAATTTTTTATGTCGCTGATGCTATGAGTGGACAAGATGGTGTTAAAACAGCCTCAAGTTTCAATGAGCTTTTGGATATTACAGGAGTTATTTTATCTAAATTTGATGCAGATGCCAAAGGGGGTATAGCTTTAGGTATTACGAAGCAAATTGGAATCCCTTTAAGATTTGTAGGCGTGGGTGAAAAGATAGCGGATTTAGAAATTTTTATTCCTGAAAGAATAGTTAATCGTATAATGGGCGAAGGGGATTTGGCAACATTAGCTGAAAAAACTGCTGCCATTATCGATGAAAAAGAGGCTAAGAAATTAAATCAAAAAATCAAAAAAGGTGAGTTTAATTTCAATGATTTTTTAACTCAAATGGAAAGTGTTAAAAAATTGGGTAGTATAAAGTCTATTATGGGAATGATACCTGGACTTTCTAATGTTGCTTCAAGTGTAAAAGATCTTGATTTGGATAATTCTAAAGAAATTATACATATTAAAGCCATGATTTCATCTATGACACCAAAAGAAAGAGAAAATCCAGATTTACTTAATAATGCTAGAAAGCGTCGTATAGCAGAAGGCGCTGGATTGTCTCAAGTTGAAGTTAATCGCTTTTTAAAACAATTTTCAAATGCTGCTAAACTTGCTAAGAGATTTTCAGGAAAAAAGGGTATGGATGGTTTAATGCAAATGATGAATCAAGCTAGAAGACAATTTTAGATTTTTTATCTATAAATACTTTTAATAGTATCTATAGTTAAAAAATTTTTATTTTTAAGGAGTGTATATGACAGTAATCAGACTTACAAGAATGGGAAGAACTAAAAGACCATTTTATCGTATAGTAGTAACAGATAGTAGAAAACGTCGTGATGGTGGATGGATAGAAAGCATTGGATATTATAATCCTATGGTTGAGCCTGAAGTGGTAAAATTTGACTCTGAGCGTCTAGCTTATTGGAAAAGCGTTGGTGCAAAACTTAGTGATAAAGTAGCTTCTATTACTAGTAAATAAATTTCATGGTAGAAAATTTTTTAAGAGAATACGCTAAACTCATAGCAGATTATCCGGATAAAATTACAACAGAAAAAATAAAGCTTGATGAAAATTTTGCTGAAATCATACTTTATGCTGATAAAATTGATACCGGTAAGCTTATCGGCAAAAATGGAAAAATGATCAATGCAATAAAAACAGTTGTCTCAGCTTGTAAAAGCAAAGATTCAATGAGTTATCGTGTAACGGTTAAAGCACTTGAGTGAAAGAAATTTTATTCAAGTTGCCAAACTTGGAAAAACTGTTGGACTTAAAGGGTATTTAAAACTTTACAACCTAAGTGACTTTATCCAGCAATTTAAAAAAGGAGCTTCTTTTTTCACTGAAAATGGCAAAAGTCAGTTGAAAATTAAACACTACAATTTAGCTAACTCTTCTGTTTTGTTTGAAGGTTATGAGAATGTTGAAGCTGCAAAACAGCTTATTAATCTAATTCTTTATCAAAGTATTGAAGCTACAAGACAAACTTGCATATTGAAAAAGGATGAATTTTTTTATTTTGATATTTTAAAATGCGAAGTATTCGATGATGAGCGAAGGTTGGGGAAAGTGGTGGATATTCTTGAAGTAGGAGATTCTTATTTATTTGAAATTCAAAGCGATCAAGAGTTAATTGATAAAGCTTATGCTAAAACTTTTTTTATTCCCTATATTGATAAATATGTCAATAAAATTGATATAGAAAAATATTCTATTTTTTGCACCAAAGATGCTTTTTTAATCTTAGAAAATTCATGAAGTTTAGTTTTGTTTCTTTGTTTCCTAATTTGCTTGAATTTTATTTTAAAGATTCTATTCTTGCCCGAGCAATTCAAAAAGAGCTTTTTCAACTCGACTTTTTAAACCCAAGAGATTTTACAGATAATATTTATCATAAAGTAGATGATTATAAAATTGGCGGTGGAGCTGGTTTGTTAATGCAAATTAAACCTCTTTATAACACTTTAAAATTTATCAAAGATAGTGAAAAAGATCCTTATTTTATTTTTCTAAATCCAAGTGGAAAAACTTTCAATCAAAAAGATGCAAAAAGATTAAGCAAGAAAGAAAATATTGTTTTTGTTTGTGGGAGATATGAAGGCATTGATGAAAGAGTAATAGAAATTTTTGCTAATGAAGTGTTTAGCATAGGAGATTTTATTTTAACGGGCGGAGAACTTCCAGCGCTTATTCTTTGTGATGCTATTGCAAGAAATATCAATGGAGTTTTGGGTAATGCTTGCAGCCTGGAAGAGGAAAGTTTCGAAAATGATTTATTAGAAGCTCCTTCATTTGCAAAACCTTTTATTTTTGAACAAAATTTTAAGAAATTTTATACTCCTTCAGAGTTTTTAAAGGGTAATCACGCTAAAATTGCGACTTTAAAAACTACTTTAGCGTCTTGCAAAACGAAATTTTTTCGTCCAGATTTATTTTTAGAGCATGAACGCAAAAAATAAGGAATTTTTTATGAAAAATAAATACATAGAACAATTTGAAGCAAAACAAATTGAGGGAAAAAATGTTCCAGAATTTCGTGCTGGCGATACTTTAAGACTTGCAATTCGCATCAAAGAGGGCGATAAAACTAGAATTCAAAATTTTGAAGGAATTTGTATAGCTAGAAGAGGTAATGGTGTAGATGAAACTTTTATCGTTCGCAAAATGGGTGCTAATAATGTTGGCGTAGAAAGAATTTTTCCAATTTATAGCGAAAGTTTAGAGAGTATTACTGTTGTAAGAAAAGGTCGTGTTCGTCGTGCTAGATTGTTCTATCTTAGAGATAGACGCGGTAAAGCAGCACGTATTAAAGAACTTAAAAAATAATCTGCAAAATTATTATTTTGCAGATTTAGCATCTTTCTGTTTTTTAAATAAATATATTTTAACTAATTTATAAAATTTATTATTTAGTTATTATTGTTAATAATATTTTGTTATGATTTAGATATATAAAATATTATTAAGGGAGAAAAATATGCTTTCTACAAAAAAAATTTTATTGGCTCTCATAAGCATACCAATATTTCTAAATGCAACTGAATATCAGTTAAGTACCCATATTTTAGACATTAACTCTGGCCAACCCGCATTTAATGTAAAAGTAGAGCTTTATAACTTGGATCAAAATCAACAATGGGTCAAGATAAGTGAAAAATTTACAAAAAAGAATGGTAGAATAGCAGATTTTCTTCCTTATGAAAAAACAGAAAATCGTTCTTTTGGAGTTTATAAACTCAAATTTTATACCAAAGATTATTATATATCACATAAAGTTGATAGTTTTTACCCCTTTGTAGAAGTAAGTTTTGAACTTTTAAAAGATCAAAAACATTATCATGTACCTATTACCTTATCTCCTTTTGGTTACTCAACCTATAGGGGAAGTTAAAATTATATCTTTAGGAAATAACGATGACTTGGACTAAAAATTCTTGGAAAAATTTTTCTATTAAGCAGCAGCCTATTTATTCTAATCAAGAGGAGCTAAATAAAGTCTTAAATAAACTTGAAAAACTTCCTCCTTTGGTTTTTGCAGGTGAAGTTAGAGAGCTTCAAAGTGCTTTAGCAAGAGTATGCCGAAAAGAAGCTTTTTTACTTCAGGGTGGAGATTGTGCAGAAAGTTTTGCAAATTTTGGAGCAGTAAATATACGAGATATGTTTAAAATTTTACTTCAAATGGCTATAGTTTTAACTTTTGCGGGTGGTTGTCCCGTTGTTAAAATTGGTCGTATGGCGGGGCAATTTGCTAAGCCAAGAAGTAGCGATTATGAAGAGATAAATGAAGTAAAGCTTCCAAGTTATAGAGGTGATATCATTAATGGCTTTGAATTTAATGAAAAAGCTAGAATTCCTGATCCAAATAGAATGCTTGAAGCTTACTATCAAAGTGCTACTACTTTAAATTTATTGCGCGGTTTTGCTAAAGGGGGATTAGCTAATTTACACGAGGTGCATCGATGGAATTTAGGTTTTTTGAAAAAAAGCGAGCTGCATCAACAATACACCGATATCAGTGAGAAAATTTCTCAGGCTTTAGATTTTATGGAGGCCTGTGGTATTAATACCTATAATACTCCAAGCTTAAAAGAAGTTGATGTCTATACTTCTCATGAAGCTTTGCTTTTGCCTTACGAGGAAGCTTTAACTAGAGTGGATAGCTTAAGTGGCGAAATTTATGATTGTTCAGCTCATATGCTTTGGATAGGTGAGAGAACTAGGGGTCTTGATGAAGCTCATGTACACTTTTTAAGTGGAGTTAGAAATCCTTTAGGAGTAAAAATAGGCCCAAATGCAAGTGCTGATGATGTAATCGCTTTAGCTAATGCTTTAAATCCAAACAATGAAGAGGGTAGATTAAATATCATCATTAGAATGGGTGCTGAAAAAATAGCGACTCATTTACCTAAAATTTTCTCTAAACTTAAAAAAGAGGACTTAAATTTAGTTTATAGCATAGATCCTATGCATGGTAATACAGTAAAAGCAGGGGATTTTAAAACTCGCGAATTTGATAAAATCATGCAAGAAGTAAGATATTTCTTTGAAATAGCTATGAGCGAAGGTGTATATGCAGGTGGAGTTCATCTTGAAATGACAGGACAGGATGTAACCGAATGTACGGGTGGTGCGAGTAATGTTACTGCGCAAAGTTTAGAAAAACGCTATGAGACACAGTGTGATCCAAGACTTAATGCAGATCAGGCCCTTGAGCTTGCGTTTTTGATTGCTGATTTGGTTAAAAAGGCAAGAAAATGAAAGTCTATGGGATTAAAAACTGTAATTCCGTAAAAAAAGCTCTAGAGTTTTTAGATAAAAAAGCTCTAGAATTTGATTTTATTGATATTAAAAAGATTGATTTGGGCGTGCTTGAAAACTGGCTTAAATATAAAAGATTTAGTGAAATTATCAATACTGCAGGCACTACTTCAAAAAAACTCGGTTTAAATAAAGATAAGATAGAGAGCTTAAGCGAGCTTGAGTTGAAAAATATTATTTTAGAAAATCCAAGTTGTATTAAACGTCCTGTTATAGAAAAGGATAGCCAAATTTATATTGGCAAAGAATATGAACAAATTTTGTGATTTTATCTTTTGAAAGATGATTCATTCTTTCAATCTTAAAAACTTTTACCATTTTATTTTTTTAAAATATATTTGCTGATGGTGATAAAATTATCATGATAAATTTCAGGTAATTTTTAGTCATAAATTCTTTCAAATTCAGCAATAAAAATTTATAATTTTTATCAAAATCTTTAGTATTTATATTTTCAAGGAAGACGATGAGCCAATTTACCCATCTTCATTTGCATACAGAATATTCTTTGCTTGATGGAGCCAATAAGCTTAAGGAATTAGCTAAAACCCTTAAAGAGCAGGGTGCTACAAGTGTAGCCATGACAGATCATGGTAATATGTTTGGAGCAATTGATTTTTATCAGACTATGCGTTCTGAGGGATTGAAACCCATCATAGGTCTTGAAGCGTATTTGCATAATCATGAAGATATTTCAGATAAAAGCTCGCGTCAAAGATTTCATCTTTGCTTATATGCAAAAAATGAGGTTGGTTATCAAAATTTAATGTATCTAAGTTCTCAAAGCTATATCAAGGGTTTGTATTATTATCCACGCATTAATAAAAAGCTTTTGGAAGAGCATAGCGAAGGGCTTATCTGTTCTTCGGCTTGCTTGCAAGGTGAGGTAAATTGGCATTTAAATATTCATAGCGAAAGAAATGTTCGTTTTGGAGCTAAAGGTTATGAGGCGGCCAAAGAGGCAGCTTTATGGTATAAAAAAGTTTTTGGCGATGATTTTTATTTTGAAATTATGCGCCATGGTATAGGAGATCAAAGAGCTATAGATGATGATATTATAAGACTTTCAAAAGAATTAAATATTAAAATTATTGCTACAAATGATACTCATTATACTTTCAAAGAAAGAGCGGCTGCTCATGAGGTGTTTATGTGCATTGCTATGGGTAAAAAGCTTAACGATCCTGATCGTTTACGCCATAGCGTTCATGAATTTTATGTCAAATCTCCAGCGCAAATGAGCGAGCTTTTTGCTGATATACCTGAAGCTATTGAAAATACTCAAGAAATTGCTAATAAATGTAATTTAGAGCTAAATTTAGGAAATCCCACTCCGCCAAATTTTAAATTCACAAGAGAATATGCAAAAGAATATAATATAAGCTTGCCCGAAGAAGGTAAAGAATTTAGTTTTGATAATGATGATGTGGTTTTTGATGAGCTTTGTAAAAAAGGACTTGAGGAAAGGCTAAAATTCGTTGATATAAGCAAGCATGAAGAATATAAAACAAGGCTCGAAGTTGAAATCAATATCATAAAAAAAATGAAATTTTCAGGCTATATGCTAATCGTTCATGATTTTATCAAAGTGGCTAAAGATAAAGGAATTCCTGTAGGTCCTGGAAGGGGTTCAGCTGCGGGTAGTTTGGTCGCTTATTCTTTAAAAATCACGGATTTAGATCCTATTCCTTATAGTTTGCTTTTTGAGCGTTTTTTAAATCCAGAACGCGTATCAATGCCCGATATTGATGTGGATTTTTGTCAAGATAGACGCGCAGAAGTGATTGATTATGTGATTGATAAATATGGAGCTGATAAGGTTGCACAGGTTATTACTTTTGGTAAGCTTTTGGCTCGTGGAGTGATTCGTGATGTGGCAAGGGTTTGTGATATGAGTATTCCTGATGCAGATGAACTTGCCAAGCTTATACCTGAAGAACTTAAAATCACTCTTGATGTAGCTTACGAAAAAGAACCAAAGATTAAAGAATTTATAGAGCGTCATCCAAAGGGTCCTGAAGTTTGGGAGTATGCTAAGGCTCTTGAAGGACTCAATAGAAATGCAGGTATGCACGCAGCAGGTGTTGTGATTTCTAATGAAAGTTTATGGAAAAAAACTCCTCTTTTTAGACAGAGTAAAAACGATGAAAGACATTTAGTTACACAATACTCTAAAGATCATTTAGAGGATGTAGACTTAATCAAATTTGATTTCTTGGGTTTAAAAACCTTAACTTTGATCAACAATGCTATTAAACTCATTAAAAAGCGTTATAATAAAGACATAATCTGGCAAGCTATCGATGTAAATGATGCTAAAGTTTATAAAACCATACAGAGTGGGAATACCTTAGGAATATTTCAAATAGAATCAGGCGGAATGCAAAACTTAAATGCAAGATTAAAGCCTGAGCGTTTTGAAGATATTATCGCGGTTCTTGCTCTTTATCGTCCAGGTCCTATGGAATCAGGAATGCTTGATGATTTTATAGATAGAAAACATGGGCTTAAAAAGATAGAATATCCATTTGATACTCTTGAAAGTGTATTAGAGCCTACATACGGGGTTATTGTCTATCAAGAGCAAGTTATGCAAATTGTTCAGATTATAGGAGGATTTTCACTAGGTGGTGCTGATGTGGTGCGCCGCGCTATGGGTAAAAAAGATCCTGAAAAAATGAAAAAATTAAAAAGTGAATTTGCTGATGGTGCTGAAAAGCAGGGTTATGATAGAGTAAAAGCCGAAGAGCTTTGGGAATTGATTGTTAAATTTGCAGGATATGGTTTTAACAAATCTCACTCTGCAGCTTATGCCTTGATCACTTTTCAAACAGCGTACTTAAAAACCTACTATCCTAGTGAATTTATGGCAGCATTGCTAACAAGTGAAGAAAATAATGTCGATAAAATCGCTGTTTATATCGATGAAATGAAAAAAATGAATATCAAGCTTCTTCCACCTTCTGTTAATAAAGCTATACGCGAATTTAGTGCAGTAGAGCAAGAAGATGGTAAAGATGCTATTGTTTATGGACTTGGAGCTATTAAAAGTGTGGGAATTCCTGCAGTTGAAAATTTACTCGAAGCAAGAGAGCGAGGCGAATTTAAAAATATTGATGATTTTTTAAGCAGGATAGAGCCTACAAAGATCAACAAAAGAACCCTAGAAAGCCTTATTAAAGCGGGTGCTTTTGATGAATTTGGCTATACAAGAAAGTGTTTGTTTGATAATATGGACAATTTAACTGAAGGTTCTAAAAAAATGGCCGATGCAAGAAAAAATGCAGCAAGTTCTCTTTTTGGAGAAGATGAATTAACTGTTGGTTTGCAAGTTAATATAGTGCCTAAGAATGAAGAATTTGAGGTTATGGAAAAACTTGAATTTGAAAAAGAGATTTTGGGAATTTATGTTTCAGGACACCCACTTGATCGTTTTTATGATAAATTTAAGGAAATAGATTATGTAAAAAGTATAGATTTTTCAACACTTAAAGGCAGTGGAGAAATTTTAAGTATAGGAAAGATTGAAAGCTTTAAATCTATGATGAGTAAAAATAATAAGCGTTATGGCAGGCTTGAGATATTGGATTTTTATTCTACTTTTGAAGTGACGGTTTTTGAGTCTAACATAGAAGAGCTTGAAAATATTTTAAAAAATGAAACCTCCAAAAATGAAGCTTATGGGTTTTTGTTAAGTTATAGGGCAGAGGAGGGCAAATTAGATAGTCTAGCTTTAAGATCAATCAAAACCCTAGAGGAGCTTCAAGAAGGAGAGATTAAGGCGGTAAAAAAATTTAACGCCAAGAAAAATACTCAAGAAAATAAAGATTTTATAGCAGAGCCTAAAGAATTTGAAAACAATATCATAGAACTTGATCTTTCAAGATTAAATCGAGAGCTTGTTTATGAAATTCACGAAATAGCAAGAAGTGCACATAATCCAAATGAAAAAGGCAATAAAAAGCTTGTCTTAAAGATCGTTAGCACTGGTTCTTGCTTGCTTTATCATACTGATTTTGTTATTTCTGATAGTGTTAGTGAAAAAATTATCAATAAATATGCAGGGTAAAGGATTAGGGGAGATTTTATTTTAAATTTTTAAATAAAATACTTCCAAGCCTTACCATATTAGATCCACACTTAATGGCGATTTCAAAGTCATTACTCATCCCCATGGAGCAAATTTTAGCCCCGTGTTTTTGAAGTTTTTCATAGATTTTATAGGTTGTTTCAAAACTTTTTTCAATTTCTCTTTGATCTTCGCTGTGTGAACCTATGCTCATAATTCCACAAAGATTTAAATTAGGACATTCTTCTTGAATTTGTAGGTATTCTTCTATGGCTTGATTTGAGTTAAGCCCACTTTTGCTTAATTCATTAGCGCTATTGATTTCTAGCAGGGTATCTAGTTTATAATCTAGTCTTTTATCCATAGCTTTAGCTATTTTTAATCCATTGCAAGAATGCCAGAGTATTGGTTTTTGCTTGATTAAAAGATTGATTTTATTACTTTGTAGTGTTCCTATAAAATGCCATTTTATATTTAAATCTTTTTTATCAAGAATTTCTTTTTTTTGCATTAAAGCTTGAACTTGATTTTCTCCAAATTCTGTAATTCCTTGAGTAAAAAGTTTTTCAATAACGCTTGCATCAACATATTTACTTACTGCTATAAGGCGGATATTTTTGGTTTTTTCTAAAATTTGTTCTAAAGTCATTTTCACAAAAAGAGAAGCCCTAGATTAGGGCTTTTATCATTGTAATAAGCTAGCAATTTTGCTTTGAAGTTGCATGTTAGATTGTGCAGCGACGAAAGCAGCTGCATTTTCTTTTAGGTAATTGCTATTAAAATCATTGACATTTTTTGCCATATCATTATTCAGCAAATTATTTTCAGCTGCTTTAGTATTGATGCTATTTTGCACACTAGCATTGATATTAGAAGTGATGGCATTGATACCCGATCCTATTTCACTTCTTAAAGCACCAAGTTGATCCATAAAATTTGTAATACTGTCTTGATTATCTATGCTAAGACCACTAGTTGCCAATGGATTTAAATTGGTCGTTTCAGTTCCACTTCCTACTACAAAATTCATAGTTTGGAATACATTTTTTCCATTATAGGTAGCATTATTAAAAGAATCACTGATAGATTCTTGTATGCGTGTTGCTTCTGTTCTTAGCATGCTTTTTTGAGAATCACTTAATGCTGCATTATTCATCTTTACGGAGAGTTCATTAAGTCTATCAGCACTTTGAGAAATATTTGTCAGGCTTGCATCTGCAATTTGTAAAACACCAATAGCGTCATAGGCATTTGCAATGCCTTGATCTATAGTGCTTGATTGAGATCTTAAAGAATCAGCAATAGCTAAATTAGCACTATCAACCCCACTTATCGCACGGACAGCTGCAATGTTTTCTAAAGCTTTTTCACTAGCTTTTTGAGCATTATTTAAATAATAATTTTGTTGCATCATGCTTGCATCAGAGATCATCATAGCTTACTTCTCCTTTTAAATTTTTATAAAATATTCTAGCATTTTTTTGCTATTTTAAAGCTTAAGAAATATAGAAAAACTTGCATTAATAAAATAATTTTTATAACCACTTCGCTTGCATTATGTATACTAAGAAATTCTTGGCTTTTTGTAGCTTGTTCGCCCAAATTTTGAAGTTCAATAATGGTATTTGTAAAATACAAAACAAACACTAAGCTCAAAATTAAAATGAGTATAGTAAGCATTAATTTTGAGAATTTAATCTGAAATTTCATATCTTCTTTTGCAAAAGAATAGATTTCAAATAATAAATTAATAATAGAAACAAAAATTAACAAATATCCCATTTTAATAAAAATTTGAGTCATCATTAAGCCACTTTGAAAATGACTTAAAACTCCCTCGCCTATAAGGTTAGCTGGGTAAAAAATTACTGGTGCAACAACTATGCCAAGTATAAGCTCTATGCCAATCATAGCTGCAAGTAAAAATAAATTGATTGCTTTCAATTTTTCTCCTTAATTTTTTAATTTATGATAGCGTATAAAGCTTATTTTTTAGTAAATTGAGCAACAAAAGCACGATCATACTCCTGCTCATCTTGAAAAAATTCAGCTTGAAAATTTTTTTGATATAAAATTTGTTTTAAAATTGCTTTTTGATCATAACCAAATTCACATGCTAAAATTTTAACCTTTTTTTCAATAGAGAAAGTTATAATTTCTTCTAAAATTTCATACCCTTTTTCTCCTCCAAATAGGGCTTCTTTTGGTTCATTTTTCACCCAAAGATCTATGGGATATGAATTTTGTATATAAGGAGGATTTGAAAAAATAAAATCATAATTTTCTTTTACTTGTTTAAAGTCACAAAGTCTAAAGTCGATTAAATCTTCAACTTTGTGCAATTTGGCATTTTCTAAGGCTAATTGTAAAGCTTTAGGATTGATATCGCAAGCTGTAATTTTTAATCCCAATTCTTTAGCTAAAACTATACTTAAAACTCCGCTTCCAAAGCCTATTTCTAATATATTTTGAAAATTATTATTTTTGCAAATTTTAAGAATTTGTGAAAGTAAAATCTCGCTATCATAGCGTGGGATTAAGACCCCTTTTTTTACTTTAAATTCCAAGCCCCAAAAATCTGCTTTTTCAAAGATGTATTCAAAAGGTTCCCCTGATTGAAAGCGTTTGATAAGTTCAAAATAGGGCTTGGAATCAAATTCTAGATCTTGATTTAAAAAAATCCAAGTCCTATCTTTTTTTAGATATTCACAAAGTATAAATAAGGCTTCATTTTCGTGTTTTTCAAGTCTAGTTTTAGCTTCTATAAGAGCGTTTTTTATGGTCAAGAAAGAGCCTTGATTCTATCACTAATGCTTGGATGACTAAGATAAAAAAAGGTATAAATCTTGCTTGTTTTAATAAAAGCTTTATTTTCTCTTGCTAGAGCTAAGAGTGCATTTTTCATATCCTCCTTGCTTGTAAGTTTGCTTCCGTGTTGATCTGCTGCAAATTCATTTTTTCTACTTAAGGCATTTATTAAAGGAGAGATGATAAAACTAAAAATATTTGCAAATATAAATAAAAGAGCAAAAACACCCCCATTAACTCCTTCTAGATGACTTTCTAGATATACAAAATCAGGCAAATGAGCAAAAATAAAGAAAAGTAAAAACATAGTGATTGCCCCATTGATTAGGGCTTTTATAATATCTTTGTGAACAAAATGTCCAAGTTCGTGTCCCAAAACTGCTAGAAGCTCTCTTTCACTTAAGGCTTTTAAAAGTGTGTCAAAAAGCACCACTCTTTTGCTTTTAAAAAGCCCACCAAAATAAGCATTTAAACGCTTATCTCTTTTACTAGCGTCAATCACATAAACCCCATTCGCATTAAAGCCACATTGTTTCATTAGATCATTGATTTTACTTAGCAAATTTTCATCTTCTAATTTTTCCATTTTGTTAAATATAGGAGCGATTAGAGTAGGATAAATAACATTTATGATCACTATCACACAAAAAGCAAAAATAAAAGCTGCAAGCCACCAAAAAGTACCAAAAAAATCATAGCAAAAAAGTAGGGCATAAAGGATTAAAAATCCAAAAATCAAAGTTAAAATAAGGCTTTTTATAGTGTCTTTGATAAAAAGTTTTAAAGTCATATTTGAAAAACCATGAGCCTTATCTTTAACAAAGCTTTCATAAATGCTTAGAGGCAAATTTAAAATACTTGTGATAATTAAAAAAGCAAGTAAAAATAGAGTATTTTCAAGGCGAGAGTTTTCGCTGATTAATAGTTCTTTTAGGTAAAGAAATCCAAAACCTATCCATGCGATATTAACAATCAGCATATAAAAATTTGAAAAAAGCTTGAATTTTTCATTTTCTATAGCAATATCGGCTGCGTTTTGATAATCTTCCTCACTTAAAATTTGTGCTTGTTTGTCTTTTTCTCTTTCTAAGAAACGAATTTGAGCATAGGAAATCCAAGATAAAAGTGCTGTGTAAAGACATAAAATTGCAATTAAAGTCATTTATTTTTTCCTTGATTTATTTTTTGCGAATTCTAGCTTAAAATAATGAAATAAAGTTAATAGTTTAAAATCTAAAATAATATTCTTTTCAACTAAGTTGGTGTATATTTATAAAAAAAGGATTAAAGAATGTTTTTTAAGAAAAAGATTTCACAAAAGCAAAAAGAAAAGCCTAAAATTCCAATCAATGATGTGATTTTAGATGACAGGCTTTGTAAGTTTAAAAATAAAGTGCAAAAGATAAGCAAAGATGAAGTTTCGGCAAGTCTGCTTGCTAGACAATTAAGCAGACTTATCAGAGCTAATAAATTTTAACATTTTTTCTTAGGGCGAAAAACCTTAATAACTTCATCATTTGCTTCTATATAAGCACCTTCTATCAAATCGATACAGTAAGGTATAGCCGGAAAAACAGGCTCTAGGCATTCTTTTATAGCCTTAGGATTTCCTGGTAAATTAATGATAAAAGATTTATTGCGAATTCCTGCACTCTGTCTTGAAAGTATAGCTGTTGGGACATATTTTAAACTTTCTAAACGCATGAGCTCTCCAAAACCTGGCATCATTTTATCACACACGGCTTCCGTGGCTTCTGGGGTTACATCGCGAAGTGCTGGACCTGTTCCTCCGCTAGTGATTACTAAGTCACATTCTTTCTCATCCACTAGATAAAGTAGTTTTTTTATAATTAAATCATAATCATCCGGTATAAGTTCTTTAAGATAGATGATTTCATTTTTAATATATGAATTTAAAATTCTTTCAACTTCAGCAGTAGCTTTATCTTCGTATATCCCACTGCTTGCTCTATCGCTTAAGGTTAAAATTCCTATTTTAATGATATCCATTTTCTCTCCTTTTTAAAGTATTAAAGCCAACCTTTTTTCTTAAAAACAATAACAGGTACAATGATAGAAATTATCATCACTACAAGCACTATTGGATAGGCATAGTGAAGCTCAAGTTCAGGCATAAATTTAAAGTTCATCCCATAAATTGTTCCTATAAGAGTAGGGGGCATCATGGCAACAGTTGCAACAGTAAAAAGCTTGATAATTTTATTTTGCTCTATATTAACTTGACTTGCTAGAATAGTTTGAATATTGTCTAAAACATTGAGTTGCGAAACGCTAAATTCGACCAAAGAATTCAAGTCTTTTAAAACTATAGTTAAATTTTGTTTTATATCTCTGTCGATTTTATCACTTTTAAGCAAGGAAGTCATAGCGCGACGCTTATCAAACAAAGAATCTCTAACTCGCATATTAAGCTCTTGTAAGCTTGAAATATCTTTTAGCATTTCATCGTAACTGTATTCATCTTTCTTTTCTAAAACGGTTATTCTTAAGCGTCTTGCTTCTTTATCAATCCATTCAAGTAAATCCGCATCTTTTTCGACTCGTACTTCAAACATTTTATCGATAATATCAAAACCATCTTCAAAATTCTTTGGACTTGCTAATATTCTTGCTTGAATTTCCTTAAAGGTGCTAAATTCATTGTATCTTATCGTAAATAAAATATTTTTAGCTGTTGCAAAAGTTACAATTTCTGTACGAAGTTTGATTGAATTTTGCTCTTCATTATCATTCTTAAATTCTCGAATCAAAAAATGAGCATTGATGGTTATAGTAGCATTATCTTCCCAGTATTTTGCACTAAGTTCTATCTCTTCTCTTTCTTCTTTCGTTGGAAATTCAAGATTAAATTCACTCGATATAAAGGCAATCTCTGCAGGGCTTGGATGAAGTAAATCAATCCATAAGATATTTTGCGGTAGTTCTTGACTATCGAGATTAAAATTAATTCTCTGTACTAAGGCATTTTGTGTTTTTATATAAATATAAAGCATAGTGGTTCCTTATTTTGACTTTGAAATTATAACTTTGATTAGTTAAAAATCAACTTGTATCTAAAATGTTTCTAAAACTTATTAAATTTCTAAAATATTTTTATTTTAAGGAGTTAAAAATGAAAAAGCAATTTTTATTAAGTTTAGGGTTTGTAGCCTTGCTGTTTTCAAATTTACAAGCCATAGATGAGAATTTAATCAAAGCTGCACAAGCAGAGGGTAGGGTAAATTCTCTAGCCATGCCTGATACTTGGGCAAATTGGAAAGATACTTGGGCAGATCTTAAAAATCTTTATGGTATAGAACACAGCGATACAGACATGAGTTCAGCTCAAGAAATTGCTAAATTTAAGGCTGAAAAGAAAAATGCAAGCGGTGATATAGGAGATGTAGGAGCCTCTTTTGGAGATATAGCTGTAAAGCAAGGAGTAACTCAAGCCTTTAAAACAAGCTATTGGGAGCAAGTTCCTGCTTGGGCAAAAGATGAGGAAGGACACTGGCTTTTGGCTTATACGGGCACTATAGCTTTTATCGTTAATAAAGAAGTAGTAAAGGATGTGCCAAAAACTTGGCAAGATTTACTTAAGGGAAATTATAAAATTACAGTAGGTGATGTAAGTGTAGCAGCTCAAGCTGTGAGTGCAGTTTTGGCGGCAAATTATGCCTTAGGTGGGGATGAAAAAGATTTAAGTCCTGCTTTAGCTTTTTTTAATACTTTAGCCAAACAAGGAAGACTTGTAAATAATGATGTAAGTATAGCCAATCTTGAAAAAGGTGAAGTTGAAGTGGGATTGGTATGGGATTTTAATGGTTTAGGCTATAGAGATAAAGTAGGCAAGGATCGCTATGAAGTTTTAATCCCTGCTGATGGTAGTGTTATTTCGGGTTATACAACCATTATCAACAAATATGCTAAACACCCTAATGCAGCTAAATTAGCTCGTGAATTTATACTTTCTGATAAGGGACAAATCAATCTAGCTAAGGGTTATGCAAGACCTATAAGAATTGATTATATTACCTTGCCTGATGATATACAAGCTAAGCTTTTACCAAGCGAACAATATAAAAATGCAAGAGCAATCAAAGATCAAAAAGCTTGGGAAAAAAGCGCTAAAGAATTGCCACAACTTTGGCAAGAAAAAGTTATAGTGGATATGAAATAAAGGAGATTGGATGAAAAAGGTTATTTTAACAAGTGCTATGCTTTGCAGTGTTTTATTTGGAGTTCAAGAGTATGAGGCCAATTTAGCAGGGCATATTATCATAGATTCTAAAAGTACAGTAAAACCTCCTAAGGATGCTCCTGATTTTTTTAAAACTTATGGGAAATTTGCAAATATCACTAGAGAAGAAAAAATTGGAACTTTTAAATCTAAGGGAAACAGGGAAACAGATTTTTATTTACCTTTTAAAAATCAACCTATACAAGGACATAGCGGGATAAAATATATTCCAAAAAAAGATGTTTTTTGGGTGATTAGTGATAATGGCTTAGGTAAAAAGTATAATTCTTATGATGCCATGCTTTATGCTCACGAGTTTAAATTTGATTTTAAAAACTCAAAATACGAACTTTTAAAAACAGTTTTTTTTAAAGATAGTGATAAAAAATACCCTTATCCTATAACCACCGAAACAACCAAAGAAAGGTATTTAAGTGGGGCTGATTTTGATACTGAGAGTATACAGCTTATCAATGATGAATTTTATATAGGTGATGAATTTGGTCCTTATTTGCTTCATTTTGATAAGAATGGGAATTTAAAAGAAGTTTTTGATGTGTATGTGGAGGGTAAAAAACTTATTTCTCCTGATAATCCAAGTTTAAAATTTAGCGATAAGCCTGATGGAGAAAATGAGAAATTTAATATCAAGCGTTCTAAAGGCTTTGAAGCTATGGCAAGCTCTAAAGATGGTTCTAAACTTTATTTGCTTTTAGAAGGAAGTATTTATAATAACAACGCTTATGAGAATGAAAAAGGTAAAGAATATCTAAGAATCATAGAATTTGATGTAAAAAATAAAAAATTCACCGGAAAAACTTATAAATATTTCTTAGAAGATAAAAGCCATTCCATAGGTGATTTTAATATGATAGATGATAAATACGGCATCATCATAGAAAGAGATCAAAAAGAAGGTACTAAAGATAAGGCTTGCAAAGAAGGTGAAGATACTAAGCATTGTTTTAATAATGTAGCTCAATTTAAAAGAATTTATAAGGTTAAATTAGATGATAAAACCCATGAAGCTCAAAAAATTTCTTATATAGATCTTTTAAATATTAAGGATAGAAATAAAATTTCTAAAAAGCCTTTGGTAAATGATAAATTTGTTTTTCCTTTTGAAACCATAGAGGGTGTGGATATAGTAGATGACTCTCATATAGTTGTAGAAAACGACAATAACTTTCCTTATTCTTCAAGCAGAGAACCTAATAAAACTGATGATAATGAATTTATTTTGCTTGAAGTAAAAGATTTTTTAAAGAGTAAGTGATGTCAAAAGTTATTTTGGTTGTGCTCGATGGTTTAAATTATAAAAGTGCTAGTATAAATATGGGATATTTAAATGCACTTTGCAAAGAGAATTTAGGCAAATTTTATTCTTTAGAATGCGAACTTCCTAGCATGTCGCGTCCTTTATATGAATGCTTATTAACAGGCGTAAAGCCTGTTTTAAGCGGGATAATTAACAATAAATTGAGTTTTTCAAAGCAAGCAAGCATTTTTGATCTTTGTAAAGAACAAGGTTTAAAAGCTGGATGCGCAGCTTATCATTGGGTTTTTGAGCTTTATAATAAAAAAGAATTTATTCCTTTTTTGCATCGTCATATAGAAGATGAAAATTTAACTTTACCTTATGGACATTTTTATTACGAAGATGATTATTTAGATTCTCATTTATTTGCTGATGGGGAGCATTTAAGAAATAAATATGATTTAGATTTTACCCTTATACACTCTATGAATATAGATGATACAGGACATAAATTTGGCTCTCATTCTTGCGAATATGCTAATAAAACCAAAAAAGTTGATACTTTAATTTCTGAATATTTACTCATTTGGCTAGAGCAAGGTATAAATGTGATTATTACAAGTGATCATGGTATGACAGAGGGTAAAAGCCATGGAGGCTTAAGCGAAGATGAAATTTTAGTGCCTTTTTTCACTTTTGGTAGTGCTTTTTCGTATGAAAATGCCAAGATAAAACAGGATGAAATTTGTGGCAGTGTCTGTGAAATTTTAGGACTTAAACACGATAAGAGATATAATGATAAAATTTTAAAGGCCAAAAAATGAAAGAAAAATTTCTAGCCTTTTTAAGTATTTTACCTTTTTTTATAGTTTTTACTTTTTTTATGATAGCGCCTTTGATTTGGATTGTTTTTAATGCTTTTTATGTAGAAGAGGATGAAATTTATTCTTTAGCCAATTTTATACATATTTTTGAGTCCAAATTCTATCTACAAAGCATTATAAATTCTTTACAAATCGGTTTTATTTCTAGTATTTTTGGACTTTTGATAGGACTTTTAGCAAGTTATTCTTTATTTGTTTTAGCTCCTTCTAAAATATGTAAATTTCTTTTTTCTTTAAACACTATGATAAGTAATTTTTCCGGAGTCCCTTTAGCTTTTGCTTTTATTATTGTTCTTGGAAGCAATGGCATAGTCAATGTATTGCTAAAAAATTTAGGCATAGAACCTTTTATTAGTATCTATGCCAATTTGGGTGTTAATATTGTCTATGTGTATTTTCAAATTCCTTTAGCTATATTACTTTTACTACCCGCTTTTAAAAGTCTTGAAAATTCACATTTAAATGCTTGTAAGATGTTGGGTGGGGGTAATTTTTTATATTGGATAAAAATAGCCTTACCTTTACTTTTTCCTGCTTTATTTGGGGTTTTTGTGATTTTGTTTGCTAATGCTTTTGGGGCTTATGCAACTATCTATGCTTTAAGTTCGGGGAATTTTAATGTCGCACCTGTAAGAATTGCTGCTTTAATCGCAGGAGATATCAATCTTGATCCTTATATGGCTAGTGCTTTAAGTATCATTATCACTATTATTATGCTTATCGTTACTTTTATAGCTAATTTTCTTTCTAAAAAATATAATTTTAAGGTGCTTTAAATGAGTGAAAATTTAAGTTTGAAAGCTAAAATCTATCATTATGGAATTTTGTTTTTAGTATTTTTATTTTTGGCTTTACCTTTGGCGGCTACTTTTTTATACTCTATCTCTACTTCTTGGGGCGTGAGTGTTTTACCTGATGGTCTTACGCTTAAATGGTATATACAGCTTTTTAGCGATGAGAGATTTTTGATTGCACTTTGGCATTCTTTGCTTGTTTGTATAGCCAGTATCATTCTTTCTATGTTTCTTGTTTTTCCTTTAGTTTTTGTGGTGAATTATTATTTTTTAAAATTTAAATCTTTTATAAATGTACTTATTATCATGCCTTTTGCTATACCTCCTATAGTTACCTGTATAGGACTTTTGCAGCTTTATGCTGATAGTATAGGTGGTACAGCTTGGATGCTTATTTTTACCTATTTTACCATAGCCTTGCCCTTTATCTATAGAGCTTTGGATAATGCTATATCAAATGTAAATTTAAATGAACTTATCGCGTCAAATGCCATGCTTGGAGGTTCTTTAATAGGTGCAATTTTTAAACTCATTTTGCCCAATCTAAGAAATGGAATTTTGGTAGCAATATTTTTAAGTTTTTCTTTTTTAATAGGTGAATTTTTATATGCAAATATTCTTGTAGGAAGTGCTTATGAAACCTTGCAAGTTTATCTTTATAATATTAAAAATCAAAGTGGACATTATTCTAGTGCTTTGGTGATTGTGTATTTTGTATTAATTTTTATAGCAACTTTTATAGCTAGTTTGATTAAGGAGTGAAAAATGGCTTATTTAAAGATTAAAAATTTTAAAAAAGCTTATGGAGATAAGATTATTTTCGAAGATATCAGTTTTAATGCTAAAAAGGGTGAATTTGTAACCCTTTTAGGTCCAAGTGGTTGCGGAAAGTCAACACTTTTAAGATGTATAACAGGTCTTAGTCAGATCAATGGAGGTAAAATTTTAATTAACGATAAAGATATTACCAAATTAAGCCCACAAAAAAGAAATATAGGTATGGTTTTTCAAAATTACGCTCTTTTTCCAAATCTCAATGTTTTTGAAAACATAGCTTTTGGTTTAAAAATCAAAAAAATGGATAAAAAAGATATAGAAAAAAGAGTGAAAAAAATGTTAAAACTGGTCGAGCTTGAAGAATATGCAAAAATTTATCCTCATAAACTTTCAGGCGGTCAGATGCAACGAGTGGCTCTAGCAAGATCTTTGGTTACCAAGCCTGATTTACTTTTACTTGATGAGCCCTTATCAGCACTTGATGCTAAAATTCGAAAACATTTAAGGATACAAATTAAGGAAATTCAAAAAGAATTAAATTTAACTACCATCTTTGTAACTCACGATCAAGAAGAAGCATTGGAGATGTCCGATAGGATTATTTTAATGAATGAAGGTAAAATCATGCAAAATTCAAATGCAAGCAATCTTTATCTTTTGCCAGAATGCCATTTTGTAGCAAGTTTTATAGGAAACTATAATATTTTAAGCCCTAAAGAACTTGATAACTTGGGTTTAGAGCATGATTTTAAAAAAGATATAGCTTTGCGTCCTGAAACCATAGAAATTTCTAATGAGGGTTTAGAAGCTAAGATCAAGGAAAAATCACTTCTTGGCAATATTATACGCTATAAGGTTAAGCTTCAAGAAATTGAACTTAAAGTGGATACTTTGAATTTTAGCACCTATAGTGCTTTTGAAGTGGGCGATAAAATTGCTTTAAAATTTAATCTTTCTTTAGCAAAAGAGTTAAGATGAAGCTTGTTTTGTTTGATTTAGATGATACTTTGATACAGGGCGATAGTGCTAAACTTTGGTTGAAATTTTGTATAGAAAAAGGTTTTTTACCTCAAGAATATTTAGAAAAAATCGTTTTTTATCAAAAACAATATCAAGAAAAAAAGCTTGATATGGATGAATTTATGACTTTTTTTCTTCAAAGTGTTAAGGGTAAAAATGAAGATAGAATTTCATCTTTAGTAGATGAATTTATAAAAATTTATATAAAACCTTATGAAAAAGCTAAAGAACTTATAATCAAATATCAAGATCAAAGGTGTATTATAATTTCAGCTACGGCTGAATTTTTAGTTAGAAAAATCGCCTCTTTTTTGGGAGTGAGAGAAAGCATAGCCATAAAATGCGAGCGTGTGGGTGATAAATTTAGTGGAAAAGCTTATGGGATTTATAGCTTTAAGGAAGGCAAGGTTTTAAGACTTAAGGAGTATTTGGGTAAAGATTATGAGATATGGATGAAAAATTCTTATTTCTTCAGTGACTCTATTAATGATTTACCTTTGCTAGAATGTGTTAGCAAAGCTTTTGTATGCAATGGTGATGAAAAACTTTTAGAACTTGCGAAAGAGAGAAAATATAAGATTTTAAATTTCTAGATAGAAGCGTGAAATTTCACGCTTATTCTAGTTCGTATTTTTTTACAAGACTATCATAAAATCCATTAGCCTTTGCTTCATCTATACCTTTATTAAATATTTCTATAACTTCTTTTTGTTTGTCTTTATCAAAAGCAAAACTAAAACCTTCGCCACCATCTGTTTCTTGATAGAAGCTTACCAAATCAGGATTTTCAGCTAAAAAACCTTTAGCGGTATCTTGATCGGCAAGAATGGCATCGATTTTATTATTTTTTAGCGCTAAAACAGCTATATTTAAATCCTTGTTGCTTTGAACTTGTACATCCTTGATAGCTTTTGCTGTATTTTCTTGCAAGGTTCCTAACTGAACTCCTATTTTTTTACCTTCTAGATCAGTTTTTGTTTGGAGAGCTTCGTTATTTTTAAGTTTAATATAAAGATTTTTACTCATATAATAAGGTTTTGTAAAATCTACACTTTGTCTTCTTTCATCCGTAGCGCTCATAGCTGAAGCGATCATATCGATCTTACCCGCTTTTAAAGCAGGGATCAATCCATCAAAATTAGTCTCAACCCAAACAATTTCAATACCATTTTTTTGAGCAATTTCTTCAACTAAGTCAGTATCAAAACCTGCAAGTTTAGAATCTTGCTTATAGTTAAAAGGTTTGTAATTTGGAGCAGTCCCAACCTTTAAAGTGAGCGTAGCATTAGTTTCATTGCTTGTGTTATTTTCTGTTTTGGTATTTTGACAAGCTGTTAAAAATAAGCCCATGAAGGCAACTAAGAAAGCGGTCAAAAACTTTTTCATTGTTTTCCTTTATAGTAAAATTTTCTCTATGATTATATCAAAGTTAGCTAGCCAATTGGCAAAAAAATCCAGTTTTTAATTTTTTGCCAAAATTAATTAAAAAATAATTTATTTAATCCTCCTTTAAGCTTAATTGGTTATACTTTCATTTCCTTTTTCAGAAAAGGACTTAAGATCTTTAAATTATAGTCTAAAGTTAACTAAAGTTAAATTAAGATTTTATAAACACTATGTTTCTAGTTTTAAATTAATCTTTAATCCTAGTTAAAGCAATTTAAGTTTATAAAACTTTATTATTACTAAACTTTATTTACATATAATAAATGATTTTTTGTTTTGTTCTTTTAACTTAGTATTGTTATTCAAATCTTATTAGTCAATCTTTGAAATCTAAATAAGTGATCGATTGAGCCAGAAAGATTTAGGCATAAGTAATTATGTAAAATCTATTCAATCTAATAATTAAAAAGATTAAAAGTTTTTCTTTTAATCTTTCATAACTTTTTCTTTGAAGAAAAAGATTAAACTATCTATAATTTTTATGGAGAGTTTGATCCTGGCTCAGAGTGAACGCTGGCGGCGTGCCTAATACATGCAAGTCGAACGATGAAGCTTCTAGCTTGCTAGAAGTGGATTAGTGGCGCACGGGTGAGTAAGGTATAGTTAATCTGCCCTACACAAGAGGACAACAGTTGGAAACGACTGCTAATACTCTATACTCCTGCTTAACACAAGTTGAGTAGGGAAAGTTTTTCGGTGTAGGATGAGACTATATAGTATCAGCTAGTTGGTAAGGTAATGGCTTACCAAGGCTATGACGCTTAACTGGTCTGAGAGGATGATCAGTCACACTGGAACTGAGACACGGTCCAGACTCCTACGGGAGGCAGCAGTAGGGAATATTGCGCAATGGGGGAAACCCTGACGCAGCAACGCCGCGTGGAGGATGACACTTTTCGGAGCGTAAACTCCTTTTCTTAGGGAAGAATTCTGACGGTACCTAAGGAATAAGCACCGGCTAACTCCGTGCCAGCAGCCGCGGTAATACGGAGGGTGCAAGCGTTACTCGGAATCACTGGGCGTAAAGGGCGCGTAGGCGGATTATCAAGTCTCTTGTGAAATCTAATGGCTTAACCATTAAACTGCTTGGGAAACTGATAGTCTAGAGTGAGGGAGAGGCAGATGGAATTGGTGGTGTAGGGGTAAAATCCGTAGATATCACCAAGAATACCCATTGCGAAGGCGATCTGCTGGAACTCAACTGACGCTAAGGCGCGAAAGCGTGGGGAGCAAACAGGATTAGATACCCTGGTAGTCCACGCCCTAAACGATGTACACTAGTTGTTGGGGTGCTAGTCATCTCAGTAATGCAGCTAACGCATTAAGTGTACCGCCTGGGGAGTACGGTCGCAAGATTAAAACTCAAAGGAATAGACGGGGACCCGCACAAGCGGTGGAGCATGTGGTTTAATTCGAAGATACGCGAAGAACCTTACCTGGGCTTGATATCCTAAGAACCTTTTAGAGATAAGAGGGTGCTAGCTTGCTAGAACTTAGAGACAGGTGCTGCACGGCTGTCGTCAGCTCGTGTCGTGAGATGTTGGGTTAAGTCCCGCAACGAGCGCAACCCACGTATTTAGTTGCTAACGGTTCGGCCGAGCACTCTAAATAGACTGCCTTCGTAAGGAGGAGGAAGGTGTGGACGACGTCAAGTCATCATGGCCCTTATGCCCAGGGCGACACACGTGCTACAATGGCATATACAATGAGACGCAATACCGCGAGGTGGAGCAAATCTATAAAATATGTCCCAGTTCGGATTGTTCTCTGCAACTCGAGAGCATGAAGCCGGAATCGCTAGTAATCGTAGATCAGCCATGCTACGGTGAATACGTTCCCGGGTCTTGTACTCACCGCCCGTCACACCATGGGAGTTGATTTCACTCGAAGCCGGAATACTAAACTAGTTACCGTCCACAGTGGAATCAGCGACTGGGGTGAAGTCGTAACAAGGTAACCGTAGGAGAACCTGCGGTTGGATCACCTCCTTTCTAGAGTACAGAGTAATAAGTCTCACAACTATTACTTCAATATATAAACTCAATTGATTCTTGTTTAGATTTCAAAGATTGATGATAAAGCTAATTATTTATGGGGAATTAGCTCAGCTGGGAGAGCGCCTGCTTTGCACGCAGGAGGTCAGCGGTTCGATCCCGCTATTCTCCACCATTTATTAAGGGCCTATAGCTCAGCTGGTTAGAGTGCACCCCTGATAAGGGTGAGGTCACAAGTTCAAGTCTTGTTAGGCCCACCATAAAAAAGATTTGAATAAAGAAGCTTTAAAATCTAAAGCAAGTATATAAAATAGATTAAATATAAACTCTATACTTAGATTTATTTTTATCTTTAACTATAAAAGAATATACTTTAATAGATATAAGTAGCATATACATTATGCATTTATATTTATAATGATTATGTTAATATATATACTTCCTTTAGGTTTTAAACCTAAATGTTCTTTATAATTATCATTGTTAAGAGTCACAAGCAAGTTTTAATAAAAACAATTTTACAGGACTTGTTAAAGGATAAAACTCAATTATCTTTTCTTTGGTTTTATTTATATCTTTTAACTATCTTTATTTTTTATAATAAAGAGAATATTAGATTTAAGGATTATAAATTAAAGACAAGTTTCAAACTCACTGCTTAGTTGAGACTAAATCATTTAGTTTTATATTAAGTGTTTGAATGCTTTCCGTCTTAAGATAATGAAGTCTTATCATAAAAACTTTAACAAGGAAGTGATGCGTTTTAGAATCAATAAAAAAGGTAGAAGTTAGATTATATCTAACTTTTATGCATATTCTTAGCAGAAGAAGCAAGAAAGACTATTAGTCTTTAACTTACTTTATCAGCCTAATATCTTTTAGGTTGGCGGGGTAGGCCTTTAGCTTGCTTCTTAGTCAAGGCTTTGCCTTGACGCTAAAGAAGGTAAAAAAGGTAAGCTACTAAGAGCGAATGGTGGATGCCTTGACTGGTAAAGGCGATGAAGGACGTACTAGACTGCGATAAGCTACGGGGAGCTGTCAAGAAGCTTTGATCCGTAGATTTCCGAATGGGGCAACCCAATGTATAGAGATATACATTACCTATATAGGAGCGAACGAGGGGAATTGAAACATCTTAGTACCCTCAGGAAAAGAAATCAATAGAGATTGCGTCAGTAGCGGCGAGCGAAAGCGCAAGAGGGCAAACCCAGTGCTTGCACTGGGGGTTGTAGGACTGCAATGTGCAAGAGGTAAGTTTAGCAGAACATTCTGGAAAGTATAACCATAGAGGGTGATAGTCCCGTATGCGAAAAACAAACCTTAGCCAGCAGTATCCTGAGTAGGGCGGGACACGAGGAATCCTGTCTGAATCTGGGTCGACCACGATCCAACCCTAAATACTAATACCAGATCGATAGTGCACAAGTACCGTGAGGGAAAGGTGAAAAGAACTGAGGTGATCAGAGTGAAATAGAACCTGAAACCATTTGCTTACAATCATTCAGAGCCCTATGTAGCAATACAGGGTGATGGACTGCCTTTTGCATAATGAGCCTGCGAGTTGTGGTGTCTGGCAAGGTTAAGCAAACGCGAAGCCGTAGCGAAAGCGAGTCTGAATAGGGCGCTTAGTCAGATGCTGCAGACCCGAAACGAAGTGATCTATCCATGAGCAAGTTGAAGCTAGTGTAAGAACTAGTGGAGGACTGAACCCATAGGCGTTGAAAAGCCCCGGGATGACTTGTGGATAGGGGTGAAAGGCCAATCAAACTTCGTGATAGCTGGTTCTCTCCGAAATATATTTAGGTATAGCGTTGTGTCGTAATATAAGGGGGTAGAGCACTGAATGGGCTAGGGCATACACCAATGTACCAAACCCTATCAAACTCCGAATACCTTATATGTAATCACAGCAGTCAGGCGGCGAGTGATAAAATCCGTCGTCAAGAGGGAAACAACCCAGACTACCAGCTAAGGTCCCTAAATCTTACTTAAGTGGAAAACGATGTGAAGTTACTTAAACAACCAGGAGGTTGGCTTAGAAGCAGCCATCCTTTAAAGAAAGCGTAATAGCTCACTGGTCTAGTGATTTTGCGCGGAAAATATAACGGGGCTAAAGTAAGTACCGAAGCTGTAGACTTAGTTTACTAAGTGGTAGGAGAGCGTTCTATTTGCGTCGAAGGTATACCGGTAAGGAGTGCTGGAGCGAATAGAAGTGAGCATGCAGGCATGAGTAGCGATAATTAATGTGAGAATCATTAACGCCGTAAACCCAAGGTTTCCTACGCGATGCTCGTCATCGTAGGGTTAGTCGGGTCCTAAGTCGAGTCCGAAAGGGGTAGACGATGGCAAATTGGTTAATATTCCAATACCAACATTAGTGTGCGATGGAAGGACGCTTAGGGCTAAGGGGGCTAGCGGATGGAAGTGCTAGTCTAAGGTCGTAGGAGGTTATACAGGCAAATCCGTATAACAATACTCCGAGAACTGAAAGGCTTTTTGAAGTCTTCGGATGGATAGAAGAACCCCTGATGCCGTCGAGCCAAGAAAAGTTTCTAAGTTTAGCTAATGTTGCCCGTACCGTAAACCGACACAGGTGGGTGGGATGAGTATTCTAAGGCGCGTGGAAGAACTCTCTTTAAGGAACTCTGCAAAATAGCACCGTATCTTCGGTATAAGGTGTGGTTAGCTTTGTATTAGGATTTACTCCGAAAGCAAGGAAACTTACAACAAAGAGTCCCTCCCGACTGTTTACCAAAAACACAGCACTCTGCTAACTCGTAAGAGGATGTATAGGGTGTGACGCCTGCCCGGTGCTCGAAGGTTAATTGATGGGGTTAGCATTAGCGAAGCTCTTGATCGAAGCCCGAGTAAACGGCGGCCGTAACTATAACGGTCCTAAGGTAGCGAAATTCCTTGTCGGTTAAATACCGACCTGCATGAATGGCGTAACGAGATGGGAGCTGTCTCAAAGAGGGATCCAGTGAAATTGTAGTGGAGGTGAAAATTCCTCCTACCCGCGGCAAGACGGAAAGACCCCGTGGACCTTTACTACAGCTTGACACTGCTACTTGGATAAGAATGTGCAGGATAGGTGGGAGGCTTTGAGTATATGACGCCAGTTGTATATGAGCCATTGTTGAGATACCACTCTTTCTTATTTGGGTAGCTAACCAGCTTGAGTTATCCTCAAGTGGGACAATGTCTGGTGGGTAGTTTGACTGGGGCGGTCGCCTCCCAAATAATAACGGAGGCTTACAAAGGTTGGCTCAGAACGGTTGGAAATCGTTCGTAGAGTATAAAGGTATAAGCCAGCTTAACTGCAAGACATACAAGTCAAGCAGAGACGAAAGTCGGTCTTAGTGATCCGGTGGTTCTGTGTGGAAGGGCCATCGCTCAAAGGATAAAAGGTACCCCGGGGATAACAGGCTGATCTCCCCCAAGAGCTCACATCGACGGGGAGGTTTGGCACCTCGATGTCGGCTCATCGCATCCTGGGGCTGGAGCAGGTCCCAAGGGTATGGCTGTTCGCCATTTAAAGCGGTACGCGAGCTGGGTTCAGAACGTCGTGAGACAGTTCGGTCCCTATCTGCCGTGGGCGTAAGAAGATTGAAGAGATTTGACCCTAGTACGAGAGGACCGGGTTGAACAAACCACTGGTGTAGCTGTTGTTCTGCCAAGAGCATCGCAGCGTAGCTAAGTTTGGAAAGGATAAACGCTGAAAGCATCTAAGCGTGAAGCCAACTCTAAGATGAATCTTCTCTAAGCTCTCTAGAAGACTACTAGTTTGATAGGCTGGGTGTGTAATGGATGAAAGTCCTTTAGCTGACCAGTACTAATAGAGCGTTTGGCTTATCTTTAATAAAGCATCACTTCCTTGTTAAGGTTTTTACTAAAGCTTTAAATAGTAATATTGATTTAAAGTGATATAGAAATCTTTCAAGTAGGGTTTATATTAGAACTTGCTCTTAACATTGTTTTTTAAGTATTCTATATAAAAACTTATCAAAGAGAGTAAAGATTTGATTCATTGACAAGATGAAAGATAAGATTTAAAAGATAAAAGTAAAAATTAAAAAACAAAAAAAGAAAAATAAAAAAGAATAGAAGAAAAGCAAAAAAATAAAACAATAGAATAAAAAATAAAAGCTTTATTCTTAAGTTAAATCTTTCAAAGAATATTTAAATAACAATGTCCGTGATTATACAGATGTGGAAACGCCTTGCTCCATCCCGAACCAAGAAGCTAAGCACATCGTGGGTGATGATACTACGCCTTACTGGCAGGGGGAAAGTAGCTCATTGCGGACTTGTTAATTCTTCTTTATCTTATTCTTATAGATTTAAAATCTTAGTTTTTATATGTCAATCGTTGTTTTTATATTTAATTATTTTTTTATGTTTATTAAATCTATTATTGTATTAATTATTTTTTTATTGATTGAATTTGTTTTTATGCTAATTAAATATGTTTTTGTATTCATTGTTCTTTTATGTTTATGTTTAATTGGCTTGGATTGATTTATGCTTTAGTTCTAATTGTATTTAATCAGCTTAGAATGCTTTGTATAATGCTTTTACTTATCTACAACTTATTATTTTTATATTCAATCATTAGTTTAATTGATTTATGCTTTTGTTGGTTTAGTTAAACACTTTATCAGTCGTTGCTTGATTAGTTTATTAATTTATTTAATTTAATCAGTTAGGTTATATTCATTGGTTTGTTTGAGTTGGTTAG